>JBEDUS010000183.1:0-12033 GCA_040414975.1 Candidatus Udaeobacter sp. | reverse complement strand
CTTTCAACCACAATGCCAGTGCCTTGGACTTCACTGACCAATACGTCGTCGGCACGATCTCGCCTGGTGCGCCGGCTGACCCCGGGGACGTGAGGCTTTATATCAACAATATGACTAGCTTGGCCCTTAATGGGTCCGATACTTTTGGAGGCCAAACCATTACGCGCTCAGGTAATCCGTTTGCCAGCTTACCGGACGCCAATTTTATGGGCACTGGGCAAGACCAGGGCACCAGTACAACCATAAATCTCGGTGCCGGCGGCGTGTATACATACCTCTTTGCCAAGTATGACGGACCAAATGATAACTCTCTGGTTTGGAACGTCGCGAACCTGAGTGGAATAATCACCATTCCTGCCCTTGGCCCGTTAGGCCATGGCCTTTCGGGGTGGATACTTTTTGGCCCAGGGACTCCGGGAGTTCCCGATGGAGGCACCACAGTGATGTTGCTTGGGACGGCCCTGGGCGCGCTTGGTATGGCTCGGCGCTACCTAAAGAGTTAAAACAAGTCTTAGCATACTTTTCCCGACACAAGAGTGGCCGTCCCTTTTAGGGCGGCCACTTTTGCTTTGCAAAGGTGACACTGGTGCAAATGCTGCCCGCAGGGATCGGGCGCTTCGGGATCGGCAGTGCTAAATTCTGCGCATGGGCCGGTTGATTTTCTCGTCCGGCAATTCCTCAGTTTCGCATCCGCACCTATTTGTCCCTGAAACCGTCAGATATTTCGACGATAGTAAATGCCAATCGTCGGAGACCCTTACATTCCATTTATGCTCTGCAGTGTACTCGTTGCGTGCGTGTTATGACGTTACCGTCAGCGGCACTTACGGTTTGTCGGAAAGCTTTACGATCCGCGTGCCAGAAAACCGTAATTCAAGCAAATCTCTGCCTTTTATAAGTGATTGTATACTTAGTGATTATAGACATCATTCGATACGCAACATATGTTGGCATGGCATTTGCTAATTTAATTTGCGCATGAAAATAAACGTCATTCGAACAACTAAGTTCGCATTGCTCTGCACCGCTGTTGCCGCCGCATCGCCTACGTTCACCCCTAGTGCGCGCGCCCTTGCGATCAGGGATGGACATCAGCTGAGCGTCGTAAATTACGGTACAGCTTCCGGCGACCGAACGCCCTACGTCAATCATTTGATTGGCATCGCCCGCGTTACGGAGGCAGGGGTTAACTATCCAGGGCCTCAAGCTCTGCCAGCTAATTATATGAACAGCGGGTACATGGGTGACCTTAGGCGTGTCATCCAAATCCCTCGGCCAGGGGTCGTCCCTCACCTAGTCGCACTCCCACCAGGCGGCACAGCGACAGTTCCTGATGGTGGCATCACCGTGATGTTGCTCGGGACAGCCCTCAGTGCGCTGGGTATCGCGAGGCGTTACATACTGAGTTAAGAGTAAGCGCTACCCCGCTAAAAGCTTTATTGGAAAGTGGCCGTTCCTTTTGGACGGCCGCTTTGCTTGTACTCCCGGAAACGGCGAAGTGGACTTGCGACAGAGATTAGTTTTCAACCAGAGCGTGGGAAGCGTTTGAATGCTCAGTGCCCTAAACGGACAGACACGAATTGATCTGGCCAGACATAGGCTGAAGCGAGCGGAACGTTTTGGAGGCGAGCTGAGGGCGGTCACCGATTATGGTCCACTCCTTGTTTAGACCTTGATTCGGATAATTAGGGTTGCCCGACACCAGACGGTTCTTTGAATCGAGATTGCGTCATAATATGCTGTCGATGTAGCGTTTTTTCAGGATGTCCTCGCCAGGTAGCCGCCCTTTGGCTTAAACGAAACCCTAGAATTCGACGGAAAACTTTACGATTTTTCGGAACTTGGAATTGCCAATTCCGTAGTTCGGAGTGTGACCCAGTCATCTGCCTCGCTAGCGCTGGTCCCCGAACCACTATGGTTTTGTCTAAAGACGCAGCCAAAGCGCGAGCATCTGGCAGCGACCGCGCTCCGGCGTCAATTTGGTGTCGAGTGCTTTTCTCCTCGCGTGCGTTTCCGAAAAATGACCCAGAGGGGACCAGTTTGGTTCGTGGAGGCTATGTTTCCTGGCTATCTGTTCGCCAAATTTGTTTATTTAACGCAACATCGCGCCGTTGAAAATTCTCACGGAATTCAAGGGATCGTGCATTTTGGCGATCGACTTGCTACGTTGCCCGAAAACATGGTCTCCGCGCTCCAATCGAGAGTCGGTGCAGAAGAGACCGTGACCCTCGATTGCTCCATCAAAATCGGTCAATCGGTTCAAATCATTGAAGGACCTTTTCAGGGACTGGATGCCGTGGTGACTCAATTACTTCCCGCCAAAGAGCGGGTCCGCGTCCTTTTCAACTTTCTTGGCCGGTCCATGGCAATGGAAATTTCGACGGCAAAAGTGCTTGCAGCGTAAGACTGATCCCTTGAGTCATTCGACGCGCGGTGGATTTGTGACGTGGCTTGCTTGGCGTGCCGCAAAGTCTCTGCTTAAATATGCAAGGTCATCATTTGGGATCGTGCGCGATAGAGGGTTCGAACCTCTGACCCCTACCGTGTCAAGGTAGTGCTCTACCACTGAGCTAACCGCGCCACCGGATCGGAAATGATAACTGATCGGGGACTAGACACGAGTCAAGGGAGATATCGGCGACTGCGGTAGCAACTCGTTCCAGTTCCAACAGGAATTCGCGCGACAGGAAAATCTTATCGTTTGCGCCACCACTTCGTGACTGGACAACTTCGATGTGCAAGACGACTGTTCGCGTCTCGTGAGCACCCTCTTTTTCAAGCAGTTCTTGAAACGACCCTTTCAGATTGCATCGATCGTCCCCAGCTCTAAGGCGCTGGTGGAACGTGTCGCCGACAAGATGGATTTTAGCCGGCCACGCGTGATCGCCGAGTATGGACCGGGCGAAGGAGTACATTCGCGCGAGATCGCACGGAGGATGTGCCCGGATTCAAATCTGCTTCTGTTCGAGTTGGACCGAGCGTTCGCACGCGATTTGGAACGACAGTTTGCTGGCGATCGGCGTGTGCGTGTAATCCATGGCGATGCAGCGTCGTTACCCCACGAGCTGCAACGTCGCCGCATCGATTGCTGCGACTATATTCTTTCGGGCATTCCGTTTAGCATCCTTCGAATTGAGAAGAAACGCTCGCTTTTGCAAAAAACATATGATGCGCTGGCGCCTGGTGGCAGTTTCATCATCTATCAAGTCACGAACGAATTGAAGCAGCACGCGACCCACTTCGAGCACGCCGAATCAGAGTATTTCCTGCAAAACATACCTCCAATGTTCATCACTGTTTTTCAGAAAACGCATCCGCTTGATCACAATGAACGTGGGTTCCTGCAGGGGACGAATTTTAGCGTTAGCGGACACCGTTCGGCATGACCGAGAAGCCGACCCGAACAGAAAGAGATTCGATGGGCGAGATGACGCTTCCGGCGTCTGCTCTCCACGGCGCTTCGACTCACCGCGCAGTGCTAAATTTTCCGGTGAGCGGTTACCGGTTTTCACGACCGTTCATTCGCGCGCTTGGCTTGATCAAGTGGGCTGCCGCGCGAGCAAATCACGAACTTGGTCTGCTAGATGCGGAGCGTTCCGCTCTGATCGTACAGGCGGCCGAGGAAGTTGTTGAAGGAAAACTCGACGACCATTTTCCGCTCGACATTTTCCAGACCGGTTCAGGTACGAGCACAAACACCAACGCTAACGAGGTCATCGCAAATCGGAGCGCGCAGCTCGCAGGCAAGGCAATCGGCTCGCGCGAATTGGTGCATCCCAATGATCACGTCAACATGGGTCAGTCCAGCAACGACGTGATACCGTCTGCCATTCATATCAGCGCGGCAGAACAATTGAAGAACTGCCTCATCCCGGCTCTCACAAAATTACACTCCGCGCTTGCAGCCAAAGCGAAAGAATTCTGGAATATCGTAAAGATCGGTCGGACCCATTTAATGGATGCAACACCGATACGCCTGGGACAGGAATTCTCCGGTTACGCGCAACAGATTGCTTATGCCACGGAACGCGCGCAAAAGTCGATCGAAGCTTTGCGCGAGCTGGCGCTCGGCGGGACAGCGGTCGGCACAGGCCTGAATCGTCACATTAATCTTCCTGAAAAAATGTTGCGGCTTTTGGAGCAGCGTACCGGCATCGCTTTTTACGAGGCAAAAAATCATTTTGAAGCGCAAGGCGGAAAGGACGCGGTCGTTGAAGTAAGCGGTCACTTGAAAACGATTGCGGTCAGTTTGTTTAAGATTGCAAACGACATCCGCTGGCTCGGGAGCGGCCCGCGATGCGGGATTGGCGAAATCCAACTTCCAGCGACGCAACCTGGCAGTTCGATCATGCCAGGGAAAGTGAACCCAGTGATGTGCGAATCGGTGATGATGGTATGCGCACAAGTGATCGGCAACGATGCGACCATTACCTGGGCCGGAGCGAACGGAAACTTCGAGCTCAACGTCATGATGCCAGTGATGGCGCATAATCTTCTCGAGTCGATCCGGTTGCTGGCAAACGTGGTCGATGTTTTTTGCGACAAATGTGTTCGCGGCATCGTCGCAAACGAAGAGCGGTGCCGCGAGTTAATCGAACTGTCAATGGCGATGGTGACGAGTCTCGCGCCCACGATCGGCTATGATCGCGCAGCTGAAATAGCTAAGGAGAGCGCGAAAACGGGTCGCACTGTTCGCGAAATCGCCCGCGAGAAAAAAATATTACCTGAGAGAGAACTCGAGCGCGCGCTTGACCCGGTCAAAATGACGGAGCCGGGTGGAACCGGCTCGGACTAACGCAGTCGTGGAGCATTGAAACAAGCGAAAGGTTGAAAGAGTTAGAAAAGCTACAAGGTATCGCCAGATCGTTGGGCTGAATGTTTAGCCTTTTTTAACTTTGTAACCTTTTAACTTTTAAGTTGCTCAAAAGTATGGTCGCAAAGCTTGAAGGCCCGCAATTCTCCGGCGGAGCGAACATCGCAATCAAGTGTCCTTGCCACACGTATGATCAGACGGTGGCCTTCTATCGTGACACGCTTGGCCTGCCTTTAATCGAGGAAGAAAAGCATGGCTGCATTTTCCAATTCGGCCCGAATCGCCTCTGGATCGACAAGGTCCCGAACCTGACTCATCCAGATATCTGGCTGGAGCTGGAAACAAACGACACCGAAGCCGCCGCATCCTTTCTGAAAGTGCACGGTGTGACGCGACGCGATGAAGTTGAGCAACTGAGCGAGGATTTCAACGGCTTCTTCATTTCTGCGCCGAATGGCGTGATTCATCTAGTGATTGGCCCAGAAACGTAGCCGATGCCGCTGTGGGCGCGGACTTCGAAGGCTAATGTTTTCGACGAATAACTTCAGCGGTGAGCGCCACGCCATCGCCCGACCCATGTGCTCCAGCCGTAAAAACCAAGTGGCTCCAAATAACCAGCCGTGGTTAGCGCATCAACGTCAGCGCGACTTGGTGTGATCTTTGCGTTCGAATCGGCACCGTAATAATCGTCGATTACCATCCAACAACTGTCGGCAAATCTCTCGCGGTAACACTGGATGTCGCGCTGTTTTGCGGCGTCTGCGTCGAGAATCAGTAGCCCAATTTTATCCGGGCCCAGCGTCGTGCTGATTGCGCGCATTGTTTCAGCGTCAAAGGAACGGCCCTTAATAAGAGTAACCATTTCCGATACGCCTTGCTTGACGAGATTCCGCTTCAAGTCACGAAAAATATTACGTGTGCCGAGGCGTTTGTGTTTGAGGCTTCCGCCCGGTTCGATCGCAACGAGCTTTTTTTTGTGACCTGAATCACGCACACCGAGAGCTGCGGCAATCGTGGCCCCGCCAACGCAGGCACCGATTTCGAGAACGTGTCCCGAGCAAATTTTTGCGAAGTGATAAATGAGAATCAGCACGTCCAGATGTAACATTGAATATTTGTCGCGAATTTTCAGTAGCTTCGAATGAATCGCTTCGTGCCGGTACTGCATCAACAAATACATCAAGTCCAAGCTATCGCTGAACTGATTGCTGGTTTGTGATTGAGCCAATGGCTTCGCGACCGCAGTGGAGCGCGCTGGACAATGCTGCCCCATCACCACCAAGTCCCGCTCGACGCCGTCGAGTTGTGCCACACCGGGGAAAAATCCCCAGCGCTCAAAGCCGACACGCTGAAATAATTTCAAGCTCGGCTCGTTATGTCCGAAGATCAGCCCGACCAACGCTGTGATGCCCAGCGACGATGCGCGAGCGATCGCTTTTTCCAATAATTGTTGCCCCACGCCGCGACGCCGGAACTCTTCAGCGATGTAAACACTGATCTCTGCTGTGCTGCGATAGGCCGTGCGCGGCAGGAATTTTTTGAAATCGAGCCAGCCAATCACGCGACCTTTCGACTCTGCGACCCAGAATGGATATTTCTCTGGCCCATGTTCGCGGAACCACGGCAAGCGCGCTTCGACCGTCGTTGGGTCGAGCTCGGCCGTCACCATGCGCGTCGGTACAGTGGCGTTATAAATCTCGACGATGGCCGGGAGGTCAGCTTCAACTGCATCACGGATTGTCATTTCGTACGAGGTATGATTTCGCCGTGCGGGCAACTCAGACAGGCCGGCCGGTATTCAACATTCACGGCTTACGTTTCTTGATCGGCCTCCGCGTTGCGGCCGGTGAACTTGTCGGCGTAGGCGTCAAATTAGTCGGGCTGGCCGCTGCAGGGCTGGCAACGGGAAAGGCAAACGTCGACGATGGTGATGCAGATACATTTGCCGATGCCCCTGACGAAGGAGACGCAGCTACACTCGGCGACACCGGCGGACTCGGAGTAGGCGAAGGCGGAATGATATTTTCCCAGCGGTGCAGCGGTACACTCGCGCCGCCAATTTCCTTGAGGAGCGTTTCGCAACGCGCCTGAAGCTTTTCCAAATCCGGAGGACCAAATGGTTTGTCAGCGGTTTCGGGAAAGATCAAATAAGTCACTTTAAGATCGCTTACTGGGCGATTGTAGGGCGTTGAAAGCGTGTTGATCTCCTTTGCAATCCGCAGCGACGCCTCTCCAACCTTGTCGTTAGGCCCGATATCCCCGACGATGGCCGGGTAAATCGAGTTGCCGAAGACAACGAGCGCATAATCACCGGGCTTAACCGGATCGCGGCCATGCATAAATGTGCCCGGCACCACAATAAAGGGGTCGGAAGCACCGATCAGAAAGCTGAACTTTTTTAACGTGCCAACCTCCGCCCTCAACTGCGCGATCATGTTGCGCAGATCACGTTTGCGGACGGGAGCCGTACTCGAAAGCGCAAACTCAGCTTCCGCATGCTTCAAGGCGTCTTCGCTGGCTCCGAGATACGGATTGGGCGCGTCCGTTTTCTTCGGCCAGTGATAACTGGTTGACGGCTTGAAATTTGCCGGTGCGCCACTACCGATGGGCATCCGATCCGCATCAGAACCGTCGGCGTCCACATCCATATCCGCCTGGAGCAGGAGCGCTTTTCGGTGGCTTTGTGGATGCTGAAGCTCCAGGATGGTTTGGCAATCGAAAAAGTTATGCCGTGAGAGAAGTAAATCGAGACGAGAGAGGTTTTCGCGTAGCATTCTGACTTTGGTATCGTAAAGCTGAGCGTAAAGCGGCGAAACCGGATCCGGTGGCAACATCGTTGCCAATCCGGGCAACAGCGTCGGCAATTGCGGATTGACCTTGGCCAGCTCTTCAACAGTCTTGTTTGGTGAAGGCACCCGTGCCTGTAACTTAAGGTCGAGCACGTAGCTGTCTGCCTGAGCGCGTTCGGTTGTTGCATCGGCGCCGGGTATGGTCTCGACGGTTGAATGAAGTGTGATGCCGTTAAATAATTTCGCCGTATCCAGTTTTCCAGTGATGACGGGTGTCCGCGTTGGTGTAGGCGTCGGTGTCGCGACGACTTCCAATGGCGCAACATGCTGCAGGCGCTCGAGCGAGATCCAGCGATAAACGATCGCGGCGAAGAGCGCGCTGAATATCACCAGCACCAGCCGCCGCCACGTCCGCAGACGAATACTTCCCACGTGATTACTTTTTTACCCAGGCGACAAAAGCCACGATGATCCCGATCACACTGAGGATCGACATCGCCCCCGCTGGCATGACTCTTCCGGTTTGTATGAATTTTGGAACAAACTGCGCAGCAAGCAAAAGCGAGATAATGAATGCGATTGCCAACCCGATTGCGCGATGCTCGGGCAGAACGAACGCGGCTACAAGCAATAGCACCCCCGTGATTGATCCGGCAATGATCGACGCCACGCTGCCTGCCTTGACGTAACCGACAATGCCGCCCGCGACAGTCAGAACGCCGAAGATAATAAAATAAATTTTCGCTGCTTCCATTTAACTAAAGCTGGCGCATTCGTAAGCTAACAGCTCTGCGCTGTCCAGTGGCGGCTGCTGCAACACCGTTGATCAGTCCGATCGTGGCCACCCTATTATACCGAGAACCGCGATCCCGTTACAGCGGGCGCTGACTCGCGTCGTGATAAAATTCGATCTGTCGCCCCCCAAGACGGCGTATCACACGCCAGCCGTGACTTTTTGCAAACTCTCTAACGTCCGCCTCGGACATTTGTAGGAGAATTCGCAGCTCCGCAGGCTGCGTCACGAGGTACTCGGGCTTAAAAGAAAGCACCCTGGCTATCTTTGCCGCGAGAGCTGGAAGATGTTCGTCCATGGCCACTCTGCTCTAACGACTGGCCACGCGACCTTCGGTTGAGGCATTTTTTTTCGAAGGCAGCCGTGGTGGCCGTTTTGGCTTTCGATTTAGAAGTTGTCCCAGCGCGCTGTGCGCTTTGCGGCCCGGGGAGGGACCGCGTGCGCTTGGCTTTTCCATATCGGCAGGAAAGTTGAAGCAGGAAATCGGAAATTGCGAATGAGGTTTCTCGCGCAACTGGCGCAGCCATTCTGAGTCGGCTAAGTTTGTAAATGGTTTCGGAGACAATCGAGTTACGTGGGCACATTATTGATTCTCTCATTTTGCCAAAGGTTCTGGATCAAATTCTGACCCATCGCGCAAATTTCAAGATAGACGAGATCAAGATTGGGGAAAGACGCGCGGACCAGAGCTTTGCGCGGATTGAAGTCTCCGCGGAAACGAACGAAGGGCTTGATGAACTGATATTGCGTCTTCGCCAGCACGGAGCCGAGGTCATTGAGCGCGCAAATGTGCAACTTGCCAGCGCACGTGCGGACGGAGTTTTCCCGCGCGATTTCTACGTGACGACTAATCAGCAAACGTTTGTTCGCTTTGGAGGTAAGGAAATCGAAGTGCGGCCCGCAATGATCAACAGCGCAATTGCCCTTGATCGAAAAAAAGGCTCCGCCCGGGCGGTCAAATTCTTCGATGTCAATAAGGGAGACGAAATTGTCGTCGGTCATCAAGGGGTCCGCGTTGTGCCCGTGCAGCGTTCAACGACGCACACCGATCTTTTCCAATTCATTAATACGATTGTTGATGCCGATGAGCCAAAATCGGCCATCATTCGCGAATTGGGACAGGAGTTGCGCCGCGCGCACAAGGCGAAAGGTAAAATCGCGGTTGTCGCCGGCCCTGCAATCGTGCGAACCGGCGCCGGCCAGCATTTGGTGCGCCTCGTTGAAGCAGGTTATGTCGATCGCCTTTTCGCCGGTAATTCATTCGCCGCGTACGATGTGGAGCGGGCATTGTACGGAACTTCGTTGGGAATGAACCCCGATCTTGCCGTTGCGCGAGGCGGCCATGAGAACCACCTGCGTGCCATCAATGCCATTCGCGAAGCCGGCGGAATTTCCGCTGCCGTTCGACAAAAGATCCTCACGCGCGGCGTCATGTATGCTTGCGTCCGGCACGATGTCGACATTGTCCTCACTGGAGCGATTCGCGACGAAGGACCGATTCCCGGCGTAACAACAGACGTAATCGAAGCTCAAAAAGTCATGCGACAAAAGCTTGCCGATGTAACTCATGTGATGCTGCTGGCGACCGTCCAGCATTCGATGGCGGTAGCCAGCATGGTCGGGCCCGCGGCAAAAACAGTATGTGTCGACATTGATTCAACCGCCGTGGAGCGAGCCGTAGAGCATCAGCCCCTGCAATCGATCGGCCTGGTTACGGATGTGGAGCCGTTTCTCGAGGATCTAGCTGATTATCTTACTGACTCCCGCGTTCGCGAGTAGATTACCGAGTCTTATGCGCGAATTGCTTCTCTGTCCACCCAATTACTATGGCATCGAGTACGAGATCAATCCCTGGATGAGTCGTGCACGCGGCGCCGAGGCCGCTCTGGCGCAAAAGCAATGGGAACGATTGCACGCGACCCTCTCGAACCTGCGCTGTGAGGTCCATCTGATCACGCCGCAGCCGGGACTTCCCGATATGGTTTTCACCGCCAATGCAGGGCTAACGGTTGGCCGCAAATTTATCCCGAGCAATTTTCGCCATAAGGAGCGCACAGGTGAGCAGCCGTTCTTCGCGAAATGGATGGAACAACTCGATTATGAAGTCCGCTGGTTGCCGGAAAATCTTTATTTCGAGGGCGAAGGCGACGCTCTCTTTGGCGGCGACGCGCTCTTTTGCGGTTACAAATTTCGTTCCGACATTCAATCTCATCGCGCCTTGGCCGATATTCTCGGCTGTCTCGTAATCTCAGTGGAATTGGTCGATCCGCGCTTTTATCATCTCGACACCTGCTTTTGCCCGCTGCCGGATGGTGCAGCTCTCTGGTTTCCATCCGCTTTCGACGATTATGGCCAGCGCGCAATTCGCGAACATGTTACGGGTTTGATCGACGTTTCTCCGGAGGAAGCAACGCACTTTTCGTGCAACGCGGTCGTCATCGAAAGCGACATTGTCCTGCCGGAAGGCGCACCGAAGCTTGTAAGGACGCTGCAAGACCGCGGCTATCGCTGCCATGAACTGCCAATGAGCGAATTCATCAAGGCCGGCGGAGCCTGCAAATGTCTCACCATGTTTATGCCGCAAAGAGAAAGCGCGCTGTAAGGGGGCGCCGCGGAAAGCGGAACCCCAAAATAAATAAAGTCACCGCTCGCGTTTCGCCTTCAATGCACGCTCAATCTTGCCAAGTGGCAAACAATTCACGACATCATCTTTAGTGAGCCAGCCTTTGCGCGCGATCCCGATTCCGAACCACAAATCTTGCAATCGCTTCGTTCGATGAGCGTCGGGGTTAATGACACATTTAACCCCTTTTTGCTTGGCCAATGGCCACCAGCGCCAATCGAGATCGAGGCGTTTCGGTGCAGCATTGAGCTCGATCCACGTCCCCGTGCGCGCAGCGGCATCGAGTATTTTCGGGATATCAATTTGATAGGGATCTCGTTTCAGGAGCAATCGGCCAGTTGGATGCGCCAGCATCGTCACGAACGGATTCTCGATGGCCCGGATCACCCGTCGGGTCATGTCCGCTTCACTCAAATTGAAAACGGAATGAACCGACGCAACTACGTAATCAAGTTCTGATAAAATTTCGTCCGGGAAATCAAGGGAACCATCGCGGAGAATGTCGCATTCTAGCCCGGCAAACAGGCGAAAGCCGCGGAGCTTCCTATTCAAGGTGCGAATGCGGGCGATTTGGAAGCGCAATTTTGCTTCGTCGAGTCCATGAGCCTGAGTCGAGCTGCGGCTATGATCTGCGATTCCGAGGTACTCGAGTCCCAATTCTTGCGCAGCATCCGCCATCTCTTCGATGGAGTTGTGCCCGTCGCTTGCAGTCGTGTGACAATGAAATGTGCCGCGTAAATTTTCCTTCTCGATTAATTTTGGCAGCGAATGATTCTCCGCGGCTTCGAATTCGCCCCAATTCTCCCGTAACTCCGCGGGAATAAAATCGAGATCGACTGCGCGATAGAGACCTGCTTCGTCGTGTACCTTTGGAATGTTTTTCACCGGTCTTTTCTTTTTTGCTTTCGGGTCCACCGGGAGTGAAGCGAGCCGGTATTCGTTAAGCGTCCAGCCACGCTGAAGCGCACGGCTGCGTAGCTCGATGTTGTGTTCCTTGTTTCCAGTGAAATAAGCG
>JBEDUS010000182.1:0-3807 GCA_040414975.1 Candidatus Udaeobacter sp. | reverse complement strand
GGGGATTCCGGAGCAGTCGCATCGGGTCTCTCGTCTGCGCCCAAAATCCCCCTAGCAAGGCTATAGACGCGGTTATTGTGCCAATCCTGTTCATGGAAGCTGCACCTCCGTTTTTTTGGGGCATCGGGTATTTTCAATGGCTTGTCCCAACTTCGACGAACCGGGACAGCCGCGAGTCTTCACTGCGTTCTTTACCCGTTTGCTTAGAACGCGTCGGTCTCGGATCGGCGCGAGAAATGCTACCCCAAAATTGCAGGACCCGCTACGCCCGCACTGTACCTATTGGGCATCTGGAATCCCGTTGGGCAAGTTGGCGTTACATCGCCATAGCGCTCATTGACAAGCAAAGAGGCGACGAAAAAGCGCATGCTGCGCTATTTGCCTGTCTTCTAGAGTTACGGAATCGTTGCGAGTACAATGCTCTCGATGCTTGTCTGCTGCGAACGCTAAGATGCTCTATAACATCAAATCTGAACAGGTTTCTCTCGCAAAACAGCTTAAGCGCAGCGCCGTCTTCTTCGTGCTTATGTTTCTGGGACCGCTCATAATTCACCGGTTGTGGTTCGCACAAAGCGCGTGGGAGTTGTGGGAAGAACTCTTTTACGCACTTGTGGCTGCGGGCGCATTTTTCGTGTTCGATTCGCAGCGTCGCGAATACGAAATTGAAGTCACGGATGAGGCGATTTCGATGCGGGGCGGTCTGCTGTCGCATAAGGTTCGACGCCGCCATATTCACCTCGTGCGCGAATACAGTGGAAACTTTTTCCGCGAGCCGGCCTTGCAGCTGTCGGAACATGGTCCGGTTCACAGGTCGTTCTTCGGTTATGTCTGGGTGCCCCAGAGCATGCCTCAGCACGAAGAAATCAAGAGCAAAGCCATGAGCTGGATGAATATTGGCTGAAACCTAGTTGGCAAAAATCGCGATATCGCTCTTTGACTGCCACTTTAGGGGCGAACGAAAAACGCACAGTTGTGATAACGCCTGTTTACAGAAGCTGGCCGCGCTTTTAAGTTTTTCGTAGATGAATACTTTCTCGACTTGGACTTAGGCACTCTAAGCACCCCTCTGGTGTCAATTTCATAGAGCGCAGTTTTGGATTATGCGAATTGTCGCAATCGCGATTCTGCTGTCGGCATCCGCTGTCGCGCAGGTCACGGCTCGGGTGGTCGGTGTTGCGTCGCAAGGCTCGACGGTGCGCGCAAGCATCGAAATTGTAAATAACGGCGCTGTTAGCCTCTTCGTGCAGACTTGCTTTCACCAATGGAATCAGAGCGCGGCTGAGGTCCACCGGCGAGACGAGGCGATCTGTTTTGCGTGGCCGCAACACCTTGTGAGTGGCGCGTGGAAAGATGTACCGATGCAGGGTGGCATGCTCGGCGATTACAGTCCGCAGCAAGGAACAACGGTCCCACCGGGTGAATCGGCGCGTCTGCAAGCCGAGTTTTCGAGCTGTTTATCGCCGGTTTCACCTGGGGATATCCTTCGCTTGCGGATCGGTCCGTCGCCTGACCAGCGCGGCACGTCACCTTTATTCACTACATCATTTCGTCTTCGGCGCCTCGTTCATTGCAGCCGTTGACTGACTTCATCGCCAATGTCCTTGAGCCCGATTGTCTTACAGTGGAGCAGGAAGGCGACTCTCGGAATCGTTAACTGTTGCAATATCTCAATATCGCTCAATGACCGCCGGTCATTTTACGATATCGCCTGTTGTCGTCAACTGACGAAACGTAAGAACGTTGGATCTGTTTGCATGAGCCATTACGCCTTGTGATCGTTTACACTCTGGCGAGCAAACTGGACCGGCAAGCAAACGGTGGAATACGGGGCGCTGGCAACAATCGCCGGGGAGAAGCTCACCCGCAAGGCCAAACGTGGCCAGACCTGACGTTGCTCCGCCGCAACCTTTGGTTAGCGATATGCGAACTACAGATTAGCTACCGTGGTGATGGAACGGATATTGCTTTTCATTCGAGCGGCGTGACGGATTTTTCGCTCGCCAGGCAACCACTCTGATAACTCGCTCACCTTCGCCCGCGACAGGTTTCATTAAGAAAACTCCGGTCAGTTGTTGATCCGCCTCTATGATTTCGCTGATTTTCTCCGCGTTGGACCCGGTTGGCTACTGGCGTTCGGTGTTTCTCCGCTCCAATTCCACATCTAGCACTTTTTGCTCGCCCGGTTCCAGTCGGAGAGTTGGGCGCGACTGATCGTTGATATAGAACCATGGCTTATAGCTTGCCCCGGACACAAAGACTATAAATTCCTTGTCTGCGGGAAGATTTGCCCGCAGCTTCGCCCCGTCCAACCCGCTGATAGACCCACTGGAGCTTTCCTCGACAGAAACGTAGGTGATAGAGAGTTTTCCCTCCGGCCCGATCGGCTTGCCGGTGGCCTTGTCCCTCACTGTGCCCGTAAGCATTCCCGACCGGGGGCCCAGCTTCAAAGTCACCTGGGCGAACGGTTGATTGGCTGTGAGGACGACATTCTGCACAGGAAGCTGCTCGTCCATCGAGTACCCGTCTTCTTCTTTTACCGCAAAGACCTTATAGCTGTTCATCGGAACGTGTTCAATGGTGAAATGTCCGCTCTGGTCCGTGAAAGTGCGGCAGTCCGTCATGGATGTGGAATTTGAGAATGAATTGGTGCAGACGCTAGCATGTTCCACGTTTTGGTCGTGCGCGTCCAACACAAAGCCGCTGATTGTACCTTCTGGCTGTACCGAACTGGACGGTTGCCCTCCCTGTGCGAGAGCTGGGAGCACGAGCAAAGCGAGTAACGTAGCCGTACAAGTCAGGCGCATAAAAACTCCTGGCAGAGCCGTCTGTATAGTAACACCAGAAGGGGCGTTCAGCACGCTGGCTTTTAGGGCCGGACGCGCCATCTGTGAGCCAAATCGGGCAGCTCATCGGGTTCGGGGCAGCGCTTCAAAACATAATGCGAATGACACATTTCTGGCGGCCTCCGGCCCCCAGCAATGGGATTGCTGCAACTGGCTGTCCGGACACACGAATCTAGGACGGTTTACCGCCGTGGGTAGGTCAATTTACGCAATCGCCTGATTGCGTCAACAATGCAGTCGCGGTATAACGTTTCGAAACACGTGATGCGGCCGCACATCGTCAGGTATCCGCGAAGAACACTGTTGAGTCCAGCCCTCTTCTTCGTGATCTCAGGGATCGGCCTCGCTAATGCGATGAATGGGACCCGTTCGAGGTTTCTCGACGCCGCGTTCTTTGCGTTGCTCGGCGGCTTCTCCCTTTTTTACTTCTTGATCTCTCGGACGGTGTTTTCATCAGACGAAGTAAAACAGCGCAATGGGATCGGACAGACAGTCCGTTACCGATACGCGGATATTCAGAGAGTTGAATTAGGGGGCCGCGACGGCAATGCGCTTTTTCTATCGACAACTGACGGAAGAAGAATCAAGGTCTGTGGGACGGCAAGCCAACTTGTAGCTGCGCGAAAAATCCTTCTAAAACGACTTCCTCAATGCTTCGATGCCCAGTACAAAGGGTTTTGAGTGATTAACCGGCCAACTACAACAAGTTGAAATCGAACGCGTTGAAATCATTGACAGAAATCAGCTCGGCACCATACTGTCTGAACACGAGTTTGGAGGTGTGCTATTGGCGACGGCGACCGCGACTTCTCCCGCTATTAGGTTGCGCTCTCAAGTGAAAGCGGCGTTTTTCCTCGTTTTCTTCGCGATGACAGTTTTCGCGGCATATGAGAAGAATTCCCGGATCTTTGACGCGACGTCTCCTGTAGCTCAGCACTATGCCCCCGCAACGTGGTTCCTCCCC
>JBEDUS010000181.1:0-6060 GCA_040414975.1 Candidatus Udaeobacter sp. | reverse complement strand
CAACAAACTCCGAACTCACTTCATGCATAAAAAAGTAACGACGTCATGACGGACCGCTGCCGCGAGCGCCGTTTCTTGCGTCAAATGCGCTGGCGTTCGAATCGGCTGCAATCGGCGGAGTGCGTAGTGGGACATTGACGATGCGCGAAGGCGCGGAAAGCATTCCGGAAGACGAGAAAAACAGTAAAAAGGGCCCCGCGCTTTTCCCGGAGCCCTTCTTCTAGTAGCTGGCTATGGCCGGTCCGGCACCCACGTCGTGGTATTCGAGTCGTATTTAAACCCAGGCGCGCTTTTGAGGCTGTCTTTGGTGGTGTTCATCACCAGCCACCACTTCTTGTCCTTCATGGTCGGATGCACGGCCTCGAAGGAGACCGCAACGTCCTTTTCACCCGCTCCCAGGAAGCCGCCAACGCCGACAATGAGTGCCACCACCTTTCCAGACTTGTCGACCAGAACATCCTTGATGTCGCCGATCTTGTTTTCATTAGGATCGTAGACGTTCTGCTTGTACCAGTCGGTCACCGTCATTGCTTCGCTCGGCAGAGCAGTTTGCATCCTGGCGCTGGGATAGTCGTTGGCTGCAAAAGCCGGCATTGAGCACGCCATCAACGCCGCGATGGCAATTGTTGGTTTGAACATTGGAGTCTCCTTCCGAGTTGAGAAAATGTGTTTGAAAAAACGCTTTCGCGATGTCTTCGTTCCGAGGCACGCGCATTTGTCCAATCAAGCGATGAGGAGGAAATCCATGACCTCCAAACGGCATCATAACAAGACTAGCGAGCTCGCCCCAAAGCACGGCACAACGCTGATCGGTACCCTTCGGACGCACTACGGTCCGCGTTTTGCAGTGAAGGACGCACCCGCAAACCGACCAAATAGTATTCCGTCGAATTTGGCGATGAAGTTTGCACAACCCAAATAGCCCCGCTCCCGAGACACGGAGTGGCGGTAAAAGCGCGGGAGAGGAACGATGTGCTGGACCACGATTGCGGTTTTGCGGTTGCGTTCAGCCTTACACTGGTCACAAGAGTTTTCGTTGCTCTCTTGACTCGGCCGCTGGGCCGGTTGCCCTGGCCGCCTGCGCACCAATACTTGTTGAGATCAGGGTAGGGCAAACCACCCGCGGCACGCTTGGGTCGCGAAAGCAAAGCTAAAAACTTGCGACGATTTTTTGGTTTATCGTCGAAAGTGGAACGGCACCCAATTTCGGAATCGCTGTCGTCGCCTCGGATGGCTGTCTTGGCTTGCCGCATGTAAGACGCAGCCATAGGTAATGCTTGAACCGTCGGGCTTAGACCAATGCAGGTGCCGCGCCGGCGGACACATGGCGACAGAGGTCGAACTTGGCCGCTCGATCCCAAACATTGCTAGAGGCCGCACGTTTATGTTGGAATACCGAATGCGTCGAAGGGAGCGCGTTGCCCGACGCTATATTCGTCCCATTAGGACCAGAATAACAACAATGATCAGAATGACGCCGAGCGTCCCGCCGGGATAATAGCCCCAGCCACTTGAATATCCCCAGGTCGGCAGCGCACCGACAAGCAGCAGTATCAGAATGATGATCAGTATCGTTCCAAGCATTTTCGTTTCCTCGGCCTAACCCAACCAAAAACAGAATGCGGATTGTGGTGAGAAAGTTCCCAAAGGATGGCTTCTTGGTTGGAACTATTGGCTACTGGAAAGGATTTTGCATCCGCCATGTGGGCGACATGATGAGCAAATGTTTGAACGCCTGCTAGAGCCTGGTTGTACCGAGAGCCCCGCGTGTCACTGCGGAGAGTCTATGGAAATTGCATCCATGGAAATGCTTCCCAAGGGAAGCGATGCAGCGATCCGGGTGTATCGTTGCAGCGGGTGCGATCGAGAAATGCGCCTAACCGTCTGGGCTGTGTTTCCAGCGCCCTGAAGGACGGGTCCTTCGCGGCGTCCTTGGGCCATTTCCCTGCGCATTGAAACAACGAAACAACCAGTGAGTGGGGGACGTTCAATCCCCCTTGAGACTGACCGCATCGGTCACTTTCGAAGAGGCAGATCGCGTCCTAACTTACTGCGGTGACATAAGAACAAAATGGCGCCGCTAGACGTTGGTATGAGGAACATGAGCCTCAGATGTGAATGCTAGTAAAAGGTCCAAACCTAAAATTTTTGCTCAAAGTTGCAGCTACCGCTTTGCTGCTGGTGGTTGGCCCCACACGCCGAACCGGCAAGAAACGGCAGGTATGGAGGGGGCTGGTTGGGAAAGAACGGCCTTTCGGCGAGCCACAGAGCGCCGAAGAGCCGCATGACATAGAGCTCGGCCGAGCCGGCGAACGTGGGCGCGGCCGCCACGCAACCCATCCTTTACAAATCCCTTGGCGGGGATGGTACGACATCCTCTGGCGCACTTATCGCGAAATGCAATCTGATCGCCTATTGTCGATTGCTGGCGGCGTGGCCTTTTTCGTCCTGCTAGCAATCTTTCCGGCCATCACAGCATTGGTATCCGCCTACGGCTTGTTCTTCAGCCCCTCGATCATCACCAACAATCTCTCGCTCTTGAATGACGTTGTCCCCGAAAATGTGTTGAGTATTGTGCACGAGCAGGCAAGTCGCATCGCATCCAACAGCGGCAGTGCCCTTTCGATCACCATCGTTTTCAGCATTCTGGTCTCACTGTGGAGCGCTATGAGCGGTATAAAGGCAATGATCGATGCGCTAAATGTGATCTATGATCAGAAAGAAACGCGGAGCTTTATCAAGCTAAACTTACTGGCACTGGTTTTCACGCTTGCCGGGTTTGCTGCCTTCCTTTTGGCGATCGCTTCGATCATTGTCCTGCCGCTGGTCTTCTCCCCTTTCGGCTTTGGCAGCCTGACCGAGACACTCACGCGCGTCGCCCGCTGGCCGGTGCTGTTAATCGTCCTGTTGATTGGTCTCGCTGTGCTTTACCGTTACGGCCCGGATCGCCGAGTGGCGCGTTGGCAGTGGGTGACTGTCGGCACCTTGTTCGCTGCAGTGACGTGGATCGTAGCGTCGTTCCTGTTCTCCTGGTATCTCGGCAACTTCGCGAACTACAACGCGACCTACGGATCGCTTGGCGCCGCCGTTGGCGCGATGGTCTGGTTGTGGATTTCGACGACCGTGATGCTTCTTGGCGCTGAGCTCAACGCCGAAATTGAGCATCAGACCGCGCGCGATTCCACCGTCGGCGCGGAACAGCCATTGGGCTCACGCGGCGCGGTCATGGCTGACACCGTGGGAGCGCAGCAAATTTAGTTTGTTCCGCGGTGCGTCCTTAGTTGCTAGTTCGCTGGCGCTTACGCGAGAGGTGTGGTCGTATTCACGGGTTGGTGGCGAACCATAGCATAGGAGAAGATCGGTCGGCGATTTTGCGACGCGCCGGATCTAATCGCGAGCACCCCAATCGCGGCGTTCATCGGAGTTTGTTGCGTTTGCTGATCGTTCGCCTTCACGACACCCATCAGCGCTAAACTAAATACGATGAGCGTCAGTATTTTGCTGAGCTTCATGGACCATCCCCTGTCCAGGCAAATACTCTGTGATTGGGCAATGATAACTGCGCGCAAAAGTTCCGGGTGCTTTGTACTTAGGAAATGGGGAAGTCCATATCGCCGCGAAACAAAACAACGCCTCATCGTGTTTGCTTTTGATGATCATCGAGCTGATTAACAAGCGTGACCAAAACGTTTGGTAGATTCTCCAGCGCTGGATACCGCACCTCAACTCCCGACCTATCACGGTTCGGATACTTCGTTCCAGTTTGGCAGATACTCGAGCCTATCAGATGCACCGGAACGTCGCGACATGTCGGTCTCTCATCAACGTACTGTCGCTTGGAAAACTCGTCACTTACGAAGGCTGTTCCTCGGCACCAAACAACAATTATAGCTTGTGAATATGAAGACGCCTGCCGAAGGAACTAAGAGCACGCTCGGTTGTTTGCTCGTGTGTGTGCTCTCAGGGATGGGAGGGAATGATGCACAAGACGGTAACGCGATGCGCAATCGCAGCGTTGGCACTTTGCTCGATTATCCTTGTCTCGTTTCCGTCATTTCCCAGCACACTTGGAATAGTCTCCAAATTCCAATTAGTCGATCGCACGCTTAAAGGCGATCGACTGAGCAACGCGCCCGAGCTAGCCAAAAACGGGCCTAAGTCGCAACCGTCGCTCTTGCGAGCCGAAAAACGCGTGCCCGTGGGCTGTGAACGCGCTTTTAGCTCGATGTCGTCGCGGCAATTTTCGACGATCTTCGGGCGCTGCCTGGTGTAGATGCGAGCGGTGCTTGAGCGGCTTCGGCCTCGACGGTTGGGTTCATCCCTTTAGGTGTCAAACCACACCACGCATCAGCGAAATCGGTTCTGATATTAGCGGAACAAAGTTCCATCTCTATGCGTTGAGCGGCTATGGATCGCGCCTTCACCGCCATTTCGACTACTATTGACCAACTTTCAGGACGTCCCCTCGCATTTGTTGTCGCTTTGCTGGTCATCGCCGCATGGGCGGTAACGGGACCGCTATTTCAGTTCTCTGATACTTGGCAGCTCGTCATCAACACCAGCACCAGCATCATCACCTTTCTGATGGTCTTCGTCATTCAGAACACCCAAAACCGAGACGGCGCGGCAATTCAGGCTAAGCTTGATGAACTCATCAGGGTGAGCGCGGCGCGAGATAGCTTGATCGGAATAGAGACACTTACACAGGAGGAGATCGAAGAGATACGCGCGACATGCACTGCCAAAGCAGCCCGAGCAGTGAATGGTGTTCAGAAAGAATCAAAGAAGAAAGCCAAAGCAGCGGTGAATAAAGCAATGTCTTAAGCTAGCCAGCACCTCTTAGTCCAACGTACGCGCTCCAGGGGGCGACCGTGGCCTTCGACGCGAGACATCGAGATAAGACCGGCGAGATCAGCCGCAAACAACGGCAATACGCTGATAAGTACGCTGCGGAAGACTTATGGACCCAACTTCGCTAACTTATGGACCCAACTTCGCTAACGGGTGCGACGATCACGAGGGACTGAACAACGTGCTGCACAAGTTAGATGAGCAGTCCCTTACCTATCTGATACACGATTATAAGAACAGCAACTTAGAGGCTATCTACCAAAAGTAGGCAGATGCACGTTTTCTCCCATATTTTCGGCAGCACCAAGCAATACCGTACACGCCGCACCACAAATCCAGGGAGGCGTTTGTCGGTCGAAATCTTGCCGGCCTCGCTTGCCCGCCGGCTTGATAAGCCGTTTGCTTGAAGTGGTGTCACGACCATTCTGGACGAGCCTCACACGGATGGCCGTCGCGGATGTCATTCGCCAAACTTCTTAATGTTCTGCCGCTTTGCGTAGTACCAGCGCGTGACTTGTAATGCAGACAGCGAGCCGGGGCAGCCGTTAGCGATTCTGAGTCGCGTTCTGACGTTTGTTTGCTTCGTGGTGCCCAATGACACACCCTGCCGCAGCACCCACGGCGCCATGACCGGCCATGTGACCTGCGATGCCACCGACTATCGCACCTTTAATGCATCCCTTAGCATTCGCAGAGGCGCCTGTTCCGACGGCGACTCCCAATACGAGCAATGTAACGAGCATTTTCATTGTAAATCTCCTTGAGCCAGTTGGTCTCTAAAGAAAATCTGGCTGTTTGGTTCCTTCGCCTGACCCGTAAATTACGATTGAAGCAGGGCGCCAGCGGGGTCCTCCAAAGAATAGACCGAGGAAGCGACTCCGGCTGCCTTCGCGTAACTGGGGATTGCTTGAAAGCACATTGAGCGCAAGCCCACGCTTCAAAACTATCAACGTCTCAGGGTTTGGCGGGACGGCAAACTCCTGTGGGCTCCACGCCCTTTCGGTGCAGGAATTCGCACACCTCGCGCGTGCGCCGCAACATTGTTTCCGCGGCATTTTTTTCCAGGTGAGGAACTTTGGTTGTAACAAAAAGTTACGATCACACCGCGTCTGCCACTGGCCGCACAAGGCACTTATGAACGGCTTGATTTATCTCGTCGGACTAATCGTCGTCATCATGGCAATTCTATCATTTCTGGGATTGCACTAG
>JBEDUS010000180.1:0-2580 GCA_040414975.1 Candidatus Udaeobacter sp. | reverse complement strand
GCTGCCGCTTGTATTCGTGAATACGCTTTACTTGGACATCGAAGAGCGATCCTGGCGAAACCGTGACGCCAGTGCGATTTTTAATGAGCGCTGCGAGGCGCTGTTTGTTCGCAAGTTTCACGTCCCGCCATTGCTGCTGAAATGCCGCATCGTCGGCGAACCGTTCCAGCCGTCGAAGCTGATAAAGATCCTGCAGCCAATCATCACCAATACGCGAAGTGATCAGTTGTGTCAGGCCGGGATTGCTGAGTGCTACGAAGCGCCGCGGTGTGACGCCGTTTGTCACATTGCAAAATTTCTCGGGCCACAATTCCGCGAAATCGCGCAGCACGGTTTGTTTGAGCAATTCGGAGTGGAGTTGCGCCACGCCGTTGATCGCGTGGCTGCCGACGGTCGCGAGATGAGCCATTCGCACTGAGCGCGGTTGGCTTTCATCGATTAGAGAGACACGAGCGAGGCGGGCTTCGTCTTCCGGAAATTTGGCGCGCACTTCGTCAAAGAAACGGCGGTTGATTTCATAGATGATCTCAAGATGGCGTGGCAGCAACCTGCCGAAGAGATCGACACTCCATTTCTCCAGCGCTTCCGGCAGCAGTGTATGGTTGGTATAGGCAAACGTTGCGCGCGTAACCTTCCACGCTTCTTCCCAGCCAAGGTTGTGTTCGTCTACCAGCAGCCGCATCAGCTCGGCAACTGCAACTGCTGGATGCGTGTCATTGAGCTGCGCGACCCATTTCTCGTGCAACGTCGCCGGCGTATTGCCGAGGAGCGCGTGAATGCGGAGCATGTCCTGAAGCGAACAGCTCACGAAAAAGAATTGCTGCTTCAGCCGCAGTTCCTTGCCCGCTGCGACCTCATCATTCGGATAAAGGACCTTGGTAATATTTTCCGTTACCATTTTGTCCTGCACAGCGCGGTAGTAATCGCCGTGATTGAACGCGCTGAAATCGAATGACTCAATCGCTTCCGCTTTCCACAAACGCAGGATGTTGCAGGTGTTGACTCGGTAACCAAGAATCGGCGTGTCGTATGCGACCCCTTTGACTTCCGTCTCCGGAACCCAGCGAATACGAAATCGGCCCTGCTCGTCGGTGAATCCCTCTGTCCGTCCTCCGAATTTGACTTGGTATGCGGTTTCTGGGCGCCCGACTTCCCAAGCGTTGCCGTCGCGCAACCATTTATCCGTTATCTCACATTGCCAGCCGTCACGGATAATTTGATCGAAGATCCCAAACTCATAACGGATACCGTAACCAATTGCCGGCACTTCAACGGACGCGAGCGAATCCATGTAACACGACGCGAGCCGGCCGAGCCCACCGTTGCCGAGGCCCGGTTCTTCTTCCTGCGCGAGGATTTCATCGAGATCATAGCCTAACGACTGCAGCGCTTCGCGGGTAGGGTCGATGATGCCAAGATTCAACAGATTGTTCGCGAGATGCGGACCCGGAAGATATTCCGCTGAGAGATACGCAACGAGACGCGCGTCTGGGCCGCCGTAACTTTCGGTGCTCTGGACCGCACGCTGGAAAACGCGGTCGCGAATTGTTAGTGCAAGCGCGAAATAAAGATCGTGTTTGGTTGCCACGCTCTCCGGTCGCCCCATGTCGCAACTGAGATTGTCAAGGAAGGCCTGCCTGATTTCGTCCGGAGCAAGGCCGGTGCGGATTCTCTGAGGCCGATTCACGCCGCTGGTGCCGTCTGGGCCAGTCTTTCGTTTGAACGGGTTCATGCGAAACGCTCCGGTTGCCCGGTAGCGGCAAGAACAGAGCGCCACCAACCGCTGCCTGGGTCGAGGCGTTTGGTCTGCGCAACGAGCAATTCGATTGGCACATGAATAAACCGCTCGTGCAGAAACCCAATCACGAGACCAGTCTTCCCCGCCATCGCAGCGTGCACGGCATGGCGCGCGAATAAATCGCAAAGCAAAGCATCTTCACAATTCGCGGGCCGACTGCGAACCTCATAGTTCGGATCGAAATAGCGAATCACGACGGGGACACCTTCGGCCTTGAAGAAGGCTTCAATCTTTTCCCGCAGAAAGGTCCCGATATCCTTGAGCTTCACGTTGCCTGATGCATCACACGCATCCGTGTTGCCTTTCAACAAATCCTGACCGGCGCCTTCCGCGACGGCAACAACAGCGTGTGATTTCTTCAACATCCGCTGCTTGAGCGCAATGAGAAAACTTTCGAGTTTGAACGGAATCTCAGGAATGAGCGCAAAGTTTACATCTTGACTCGCGACGACCGCCCCTGCGGTGACGAAACCGGCATGACGTCCCATCAGTTTCACAAGACCGATTCCGCCTCGCACGCTGCGAGCTTCCGTGTGCGCGCAACCAAGCACGCGCGCGGCTTCCTCAACGGCGCTGAAAAATCCGAACGTGCGCGAAACGAAACCGACATCATTGTCGATCGTTTTTGGCACACCAACGACCGAAAGCGCATGACTGCGGCGTCGCGCTTCCTTGCAGAGATCGTTCGCGCCGCGCTGCGTGCCATCGCCGCCTACAGTGAACAGGATGTTCACGCCACGCGCGATGAGATTGTCCATTGCTCGAGCGGTGTCCACTGGTCC
>JBEDUS010000179.1:0-3393 GCA_040414975.1 Candidatus Udaeobacter sp. | reverse complement strand
GGCTAGGAATGAATGCGGCGATCTGCTTTCCGGCGAGCGATTCCACGGCAACTACTGCACCCTCCGGGGTGAATTCCTTCTCCGATTGCGCCCTTACTTCGGCTTCAATCCCGCATGACCGGAACAGCTCTATTGTACGCATGTGAAAGAACGCGGCGCGAGGCAATTGCAGCACATTCCGCCGCTGTTCAATAGCCAGCGACCGAACTCCATGCTGCGCCAGGAACATCGCCGCCGATAATCCCACTAAGCCTCCGCCCGCGATAAGAACCGGGGCGTCGAAATTTTTTGCTGTCATCTTGTTCCTCCCGCACCAGAGGCGTCGATTTTCAAACGGTGCGCCTTTATCGATAGGCCGGAGCTATGAAGGGCGTCGCCGTGTCGCGCAACATGATACCCCGGTAGCCGTCATTTTCATCCGAACGTGACGGGTAGGATTTTGGTCAGCAAATGAGATTGCAAAAACCGAAGTCATTGCCTTAGTTGCGAAATTTTTCAACGGCGGCTTTTTGATACCGGGAACCTTTTCGCCACCGAACCATCTAAGCGGGAAAAGGACAGGTTATGGCCCAACAGACAGTTAAGCCGACCGTTCATGCTGTTTCGGACGATATCGCCCACGTGCAACGAGCGTTGGCCTGCGATGCAAGCGCTTTTCGCGCAATTATGCAGAAGCACAATCGTCGGCTTTATCGAATTGCGCGATCCATTCTGCGCAACGACACCGATGCCGAAGATGCTGTCCAGGATGCCTATGTGTCTGCCTTCGCGAACCTTGCGAGCTATCGCGGCGAGTCGACGCTAGCGACCTGGCTGTCCCGCATCATTATGAATGTGGCGTTGGGAAGGCTGCGGCGGACGCGCCCCACCGTGGATCTTGCCGCATTGGAGCAACAGCGAAGTGAGGCAGAGATTATTCAATTTCCTCTATCAACACTCAACGATGATCCGGAACGAACGATGGCACAACGGCAAATCCTTCAGCTTGTCGAGCAGGCGACTGACAATCTGCCTGAAGCCTTTCGATTGGTGTTCGTGACACGGGTGATCGAGGGAATGAGCGTCGAGGAGACATCTGAGCTTCTTGGTATCAAGCCGGAAACCGTCAAAACTCGGCTGCACCGGGCGCGGCAACTTGTTCGCGACCAGCTAGAAAAGGAGATCGGCCCGGTGCTGATGGATGCGTTTCCGTTTGCCGGGTGGCGTTGCGAACGTGTGACCGAGGCCGTGATGAAACGGCTCGGATTTGCCGAATAATCGCGGAGCCTTTCGAGCGGGAATCCATCTAGCAACTGTCGTATCCGCTGCAGCCGGGCGCCGCATCCGCAAGCCGGCAGAAGGAAAGCATTGTCATGATTGGAAATGTTCTTGCGCTGGAGCCGGTCCGAACTCTGCATCGCGGTAGCAAACCCGATCGGGCGGAAGTGGAAGCGGCCGTGCGGACTATCATTCGCTGGAGCGGCGACAATCCGGATCGCGAAGGTTTGATTGAGACCCCGGCGCGGGTGACGCGAGCGCTTGAAGAGGCATTCGTCGGCTACACGCAAGACCCGGTGGCAACCCTTCAAAAGTCGTTCGACGAGATAGAAGGCTATGACGAGATGATCGTGTTACGCGGCATTCGTTTCGAAAGCCACTGCGAGCATCACATGGCCCCGATCTTGGGCCGGGCGTGGGTGGCCTATGTTCCGGATGGCCGCGTCGTCGGAATTAGCAAGCTCGCCCGCGTCGTCGAAGCCTACGCCAAGCGCCTGCAAATTCAGGAAAAGCTCACAGCGCAAATCGCCAACACAGTCAATGACGTGCTCAAGCCGCGCGGGGTTGGCGTCCTCATCAAGGCGACGCATCACTGCATGACTACACGCGGCGTGCACAAACCTGACACCGATCTGGTCACCAGCCGCATGCTGGGCTGCTTCCGCGACGATCCACAGCTTCGGCAGGAATTTCTCTGCGCGACTGCTTAACCAAAAAGGTGGCGACCATGGCACAAACGAGCCAGGGTGCGAACATGCCACCCGAACTTGGCGATACTCTTAGTCGCCAGGCTATCCTCTCCACGGCCCTGATCTCCGTCTTTCGTGGCAAGTTTTGCGATTTTGTCCTCGTTAATCGAAAAGCGATTACCTTCGGCAAACATTCGGTGATCTACGATGTCGGCGAGCGATCACGGACATTCTTCTTTCTCCAAAGGGGCTTTGTAAAGGTGGGAACGATAACCGCGGATGGGCGCGAAGTGATTTACGACGTGCGCAAAGGCGGTGACGTGATTGGTGAACTTTGCGCCTCCGAGGAGTTACGTCCCGACCGAGCCGTCGCGCTTGAGGAGACCGATGCGATCTGCGTACCGTTTGAAGACGTCATGCAACAGATTTTGAAGAAGCCGGATCTGATCGCCGTTTTGGTCGATGTTTTCTGTCGAGCGTTGAAAGAGGCGTACGCGCAGGTGAACAGCTTGGCCATTGATGACACAGTTCATCGGCTTATCAAGGTACTAATCGGCTTGGCGGCAAAGATTGGATGCCGATCTGGTACATTGGTGGAGATTCCAACGTATCTCACGCAAGAAGAAATCGCGCAGATGGCTGCCGCGCGCCGTGAACGAGTTTGCACGGCGCTTAATTCTCTTCGCCGCCGAGGGATGGTGCAGTATTCGGCGAGGGGACATATGCTACTCGATGTCGGCGCCCTCGAATTCTACTCGGCCGAAGCGACAGAGCGACATTAGGGACTTTTGTTAGCTCCGAGTGTTACAAAAGTAACACTGGGGTGCATCTATTTGCTGGACCGATCTCACTTCAGCGCGACGTTACATCCTTTAGGCAAACCTTGTTTCTTTTGACGAGTGTTACCGAAGTAACTGACCGCTCCAGACTCCGCATCTTACAATTTCACCTCAGAAGTTCGTTGGCCGCGAATGTCGCGAACCACGCTCATTGGGAAGTAGACTCCGGCGAAAGAATCAATAGGAGGGGCTCATGGTGAACCGGCCAGTCGCTGCAGCGGTGACGTTCATGGCGAATTCAAGAGCCTTAATATTCACAACGATTGGCGCAGCAGCCTTTCTTGGGACCATCGTTGCTTTTGCTGCTCCTCATTCTCTGAACGGTTTCGATGCCGAGATCGCGAACCACGCACAGACAATGATCGAAGAGGGCAGGAAGATCTTTCGCTATGACACGTTCGGCAGCGAGGCCTTCTGGGGCGACGCGCTTCAACTGCATAAAGCGATCGCGGGCGAGAGTAACGGTGGCATCGGTCCAGGTGTTTCGCCGAAAACCGCGCTGTCAGTCGGCCTTAAAGTAGACGTCGATGTGTTACCGGACGCCTTGAAGAGGCAGATTATGGCGGGAAAAGTGAACCTCGACGATCCTGCAACGACGATCGCGCTTC
>JBEDUS010000178.1:0-6201 GCA_040414975.1 Candidatus Udaeobacter sp. | reverse complement strand
AACATGAACCGGTCGAGCTGCGCTTCTGGAAGTTGATAAGTTCCTTCCTGCTCAATCGGGTTCTGGGTCGCCAAAACAAGAAACGGATCGGAGAGGGGATACGTTTGTTCGCCAATTGTCACCTGGCGCTCCTGCATCGCCTCCAGCAAAGCGCTCTGCACCTTGGCCGGCGCGCGGTTGATTTCGTCGGCGAGGATCAGATTGGAAAAAATCGGGCCTAGCTTGGTTGTAAACTCCCCCGTTCGCGGATTATAGATCAGGGTGCCGATTAGATCCGCAGGCAAAAGGTCTGGGGTGAATTGAAGCCGTTGAAATCCGGTCTGGATGCACGCTGCCATTGTTTTCACTGTGAGCGTCTTGGCCAGGCCCGGGACGCCCTCAAGCAGGAGATGACCATTCGCGAGCAGCCCGAGTAGCAGACGATCCACCAAGTATTTCTGGCCGATGACAACGTGACCAACCTGTTGGCGGAGTTCTGGAATCCATTGACCCAGCTCGCGAACGTCTTGTGTAATTTCCTGCGTCGATTTCATACGGTCTGGTCAGACACGTAGGCCAGGGAGAACGTTCGATCAAAACGTGCCGCAACATGCTGACTTTCTGCTGATTTCGCTCGCGAATCCACTGCTTCCTTCCGGTCTTCACGCGTGAGCGCGGAGCCAGAATGATGCTAAACGTTAGATCGCAATGTTCGTTCTCAAACCGTGGCATCGAGCAATTTGGATAGCTGCACTTGCCGGCGCGGCGACGGCAGTCCTGGCTTGGTTGGCGTGGAATGATCCAGAAATCAATTTTTTGAGGTGGGATCGACGAGCGGAGTGGATCATCTTTCCTACCGCAGTTGACGCGCACGCGCATTGGTTTGCCAGTCTCGACGCAACATTCCGGCGGGAATTTACTTTGACGGACCAGCCGACGGCGGCGCATTTGAGTATTCGCGCAATGCGTCGCGGCGAAGTGAAAATCAACGGCACGCCTATCCGCCTCCCGTCGAATGGCAATTGGAAAAAGGTTGAGAACGCGGACGTCGCAGAGCAGTTGCACGCCGGGACGAATCTCATCGAAGCGCGCGTCTTTAACCATAATGGCCCGCCGGCGCTGTGGATTACGTTGACTACTGATCACCTGAGCTTGCGCAGCGATGAAAGTTGGGAAGCATCGTTTGCCGGTTCTTCGTGGCGACATGCTGCGCTGGCTGCGGCGGCGAGAACTCCCGGGCCCGGTAATCCCATCGCGGGTGGCGAAAGCACGTTTGATGCGGCGAGAAAAATTTGGCGATTCTGGATTGTTCTTATTCCGTTCGCTTTTGTCGCTACCCTGATCTGGAACCTTCGCGTTAAGAATTTCGGAGGGCGATGGCTGGAAAAAGTGCTTTTGCTCGTCCTTGCCGTGGTTTGGTTGCTGTTATTCTGGAATAATACACGGCTGTTGCCATTTCACGCGGGCTTCGATTCGAACGAGCACCTCAAATACATCAACTATATCCAGGAAAACAGGGCGCTGCCGTCGCCGAACGAAGGCTGGGAAATGTATCAGCCGCCGCTCTATTATTTGATTGCCGCGGCAAGTCTTTCAACGTGTAAACTGTCAGTCAACGATTCGACGTCCGTTTTGGTGCTCCGCTTCCTCGGGGCATTCATCGGCATTGCTCAATTTGTTCTCGTCTTTTTGAGTTTGCGTCTACTGTTTTCCACCAGGACCGCGTTTATTGGCCTCCTGTTCGCGGCGTTTCTGCCGATGCATTTGTATCTGGCACACTATGTAACGAACGAAGTGCTCGCAGCCGCCCTCGCCACGGCGACGTTATATTTATGTTTGCGTCTACTGAAGAGCGAGACGCCGCGCACGTCGCAGTTTGCACTGCTTGGATTGGCGCTTGGCGCAGCAATGCTGACCAAAGCGACCGACGTCCTACTATTGCCAGTCGTAGTTGTGGCAATCGTGGGTAGGCTGGCTTACGGGAGAGCGCCACTCGCAATCTCTCTGAGTAACCTCGGGCTGCTGCTCGCGGTTTGTTTCGCCGTATGCGGCTGGCATTACGCGCGCGTCTGGTTGAGATTCGGCAACCCGCTGCTTGGCAACTGGGATGTGGTCAGTGGGTTCACGTGGTGGCAGGACGCCGGTTATCATACCGCAGCCGATTACCTTCGTTTCGGCCGATCGCTGACGTATCCGCTTTTCAGCGGGTTCGCTGGATTTCCCGACGGAATCTATTCGACATTATGGGGCGACGGATTGTGCGGTGGCCTGTCAAACCTAACTCTCGCGTGGAACGAACAGCCAATGATCGCCGGTTATTTATGGGCGTTGATTCCCACAGTGCTGATTCTCATAGGCGCAATCGTCGCGATCATTCGGTTTATTCGAAAACCTTCAGCCGAATTGTTCGTCTTGCTTGGTTTCTGCGCAGTGCTGGCATTCGCCATGATCTTTATGACGTTCAAAGTGCCATCGTATGCGCAAGCGAAAGCATTCTACGGGTTATCGGCTCTCACGCCGCTCTGTTTCTTTGGCGCACTGGGTTGGGAGACGCTGACACAGGAAAAGAGGCCTCTGCAATTTATTCTTGGCACGCTCATCCTGGTTTGGGCGATGAACAGCTTCGCCGCCCACTGGATTGTTCCTTCGGTGACGCAGCGTCTCTATGCCGCAAAAGCTTTAGGCACCCAAGGCCAGATCGACCGCGCCGCCGCCGAAGCGGCTAAGGCCGTTGAAGCAGATCCCGTGAATGCGACCGCCCGAGGCTTTCACGCCTTAAGCTTGGATGAACTAGGCCAGGACAACGAAGCCATTAAGGAAGCCGAACGCGCAATTGAATTAAATCCGACTGGTTCTGGTGCCCACTTGGATCTAGCCATTTCTGTGAGGTGGAGTGACCCGGAGCGTGCAATCGCGGAAGCCCGCCGCGCGACCGAACTCGGCCCGGAGAATTCTTCGGCCTACCAATTCCTCATGAGTTCTCTCTTAGAATCACAGCGTTACGACGAAGCGGCGGAACCTGGGCGCGAATTGCTGGCTGTTTCGCCCTACGACGCAGCCTCTCATTCCGCATTAGGAGCTGCTCTGGCCGAAAACGGCGATTTCGTCTCGGCGGCCCAGCACCTGGCTTACATCATGATGTTGCGACCGGACCTCGAACAAGCGCATGCGCAGCTGCGACAGATTCTCGTATCATTTGCCAAAGAGCCGGATGGCCTGCAGCAACTCCGCGAGATTGGGGCAAATGCGCCGGACTCGCCGCGAATGCTGGACGAACTCGCCTGGTTGCTGGCAACGTATCCCGATTCGAAATCACGGGATGGTAGCGAGGCAGTTCGGCTGGCCGAGCACGCCTGCGATCTAACCAAACGCCAGATCCCGGCTCTTCTCGATACGCTGGCTGCCGCTTATGCTGAGACTGGAGATTTTCCGCGGGCAATAAGCGCGGCCGAAGACGCACTTAGCAAGGCCCGGTCCTCTGGCGACAATGATGCTGTCAAATTAAGCGAAAGCATTCTTGGATCGGTTCGCGAAAACCTTCCCTATCGCCAGGAGCCGGAATAGCCGTTTATTTCGCTCGCAGGCGTGATGGCCTCGCACTTTTCGCGCGAGGACGCAGTGTCAGGATAATCGGCAATCCTCGAAAAGATTGCGCCTGGCGAATGCAGGATTCCAGGTAGCGCTTGTACGTTTGGCTCAACAAACGAGGATCGTTTACGAAAAGGACGAATTCCGGAGGCTGCAATTGTTGATCCTCTTTCCCTTTTGATTGGGCAGCATAGAAGAGTTTGAGGCGCCGCGCTCTCGTGGTCGCTGGTGGGTTCGCTTCAAACGCCTGCCGCAGCAACCGGTTTAGAACTCCGGTGCCGACACGCTGCAGCGCTTCGCGTTGGATCTTTTCAATCAACCCAAACAATTTGCCGACGTGTTCTCCAGTTAACGACGACGTAATCAACACAGGCGCATAATCCAAAAAGAAAATTTGCTCGCGCGTGGTCTCCACGAGTTTCGCGATGGCCTGCTTTTGATTGCGCTTCGGTTTAACCAAATCCCACTTGTTCAAAATGACGATCGCCGGTTTCTGCGCCGCTTGAATTAATCCAGCGATTCGTTTGTCCTGCGCGGTTACGCCTGCTCCGAGATCGACAATGAGAATGCAGAGGTCGGCGCGACGGATGCTTCGTTCCGCCCGCATAACGCTGAAGACTTCAGCTGACGTTGACTGCCTACCGCGCCGGCGGATTCCCGCGGTGTCGATGAAGACGAACCTCCGGCCGTTGCGTTCGTAAAGAATGTCGATGGCATCGCGTGTTGTCCCAGCCAGCTCGCTTACAATCGCGCATTCGCTGCGCATGATGGAATTGATGAGCGACGATTTCCCAACATTGGGTCGGCCAAGAATTGCGACTGCAACTGAGTCTTGACGGCTGAGTGCCGAGTCGTGAGCGGACGAGGGGATAAGTCGATCGATCGCGACTAACAAGTCTGAAATGCCTCGATCATGTTCCGCGCTGATTGCAACGCTCGACTGGAAGCCCAACGAATCGAATTCTGCGGCAAGCGGCTCATGTTTTTCAGCGTCGATTTTGTTGACCACTAGGACCACCGGTTTTTGAGATTTGCGGAGCAAACGTGCGAGCTCTTCGTCGATGGGGGACAAACCGGCTTTTGCATCGACGACAAATAGCAGGAGATCGCTCTCACGCAGCGCTACTTCAGCGGCACGGCGTACTTGGACGCTTAGTTCCGCCTCACCCACGCCGAAAATCCCGCCGGTGTCCCACACAACAAAAGGCCGCGAACCCCGGGCGCAGACCGCGGAAATCCTATCGCGCGTAATTCCCGGCTGGTCGTGAACGATCGCAATCTTTCGGCCAGTGAGACGATTGAACAGCGCAGACTTGCCAACGTTTGGCCGGCCAATAATTGCGACGCTCGGCATACTCGTTAGGCCGTTCTTCGCCTGAAGAATTCTATCTTAACTCCGTTGCGGGTGCGCATGGCCTTCCGCCTGCAACTGGCGCACGCCGTTTAGGACGTAAACCACGCCTGAAATCAAAGTAAAAATTCCTGCGACGACGACGACTAGAAGAAGCGGAAGGAAGCGCAATTGCAACATCACCCAGGCAATTGCGCACATCTGACAAACGGTCGCTACTTTGCCTGTCCAGTTTGGCCTTACGCGCATTTTGTTGCCGATAAGCACATGCAGAATGACTGCGCCCACGAGAATGACTGCGTCACGTGTGATTACGAGAACTGGAAACCATACGGGAAAGCTTCCGTATTCAGGATCAGACTCGCTCCAGTTGCTGATGCTCAACGTGATGATGCCGCTTAAAAGCAAACCTTTATCCGCAATTGGATCGAGATAGACTCCGAGCGTGCTGCGTTGGTTGTATCGCCGCGCGACATACCCGTCGAGGCCGTCGCTTATTGCCGCAAGAATAAAAATCATAATCGCCACGTAACGCTGCCATTCCAGGGGCTCGCCGCGCTTAATGCTCTCGCCATAATAGATCGCCATCATCACAAAAGCGGGGATCATCAAGATCCGGACGACGGTGATCTTGTTGGCCGTGGTCATAACGCAGATGGCGCAGACAGTTAAGCCGAAATCGCGCTTTTCTTTGGTGTTGGGATTCTAAATCCTTCGATCTCTTTTTTGATTTCGTTCGCGAAGCTGGCGGCGCCGGCGCCGTTTACGACTCGATGATCGAAGGTAAGTGAGAGCGTGATGACTTCCGCGCTTTCGTTGTGCTTTCCGTTTGGAATCAACTCGCGATGAGCGGTACCGACAAAAAGCGTTCCGACTGAGGGCGGCACAACGATCGGCGAGCCGGCCTTTACCCCGAATGCGCCCAGACTCGTAATCACTAGCGGCGCGTTCATCGCATCCACACGACCACTTCGAGTGGCATCGACTGTTTCGCTGTAAGTCTTTACGAACTCCGGCCAGGTCATCTTATTCGCACCAACAATCACAGCTGTCGCGAGGCGGTCGCCTTCGAGCGCGACCGCAATACCCAGATCGAAATTTTCGTTCTCAACGATACGCTCGTCGTCCAGAATGAGGCGACGAAAAGGCGGATGGTTCTCCATCGCTCGCACCACTGCCCATGCAATCATGACCGAAGGAGACGGCGCATCTTTTCCATTTTTTCTTTTTGCTGCGTCGTGCGCTTTGCGAATTGCGTCCCATCGCGCATCGATCTGCAAGTT
>JBEDUS010000177.1:0-11955 GCA_040414975.1 Candidatus Udaeobacter sp. | reverse complement strand
GAAGCGAATCTGGCCCTGCTCCAACCTGTAGACAAAACGTTTCTCGATGGAATTACTCCGCTCGAAATCACGCCGGACACTGTCGTGGGCGACCGACTCGCTGCGTGGCAATTGGAGCCGACCGGCGCGTTGCTAGCGACGGAAGGCCTGGTAACAACGGTCCAAATGATGCCGTATCCGATTGATGTTGGACAATTCCTAACGTACCGCATCAGCATCCCGATGCAGTACCGTGAGAACAGCTACACGGTGCCACTTGTTAAGAAAAACAAGCTTGCTGGGTTGCTATTGCGCTACGATTCGCGTTCACAGTTACTCGACGCAATCCCCGCGCCTGTTATTACGCATTTTTTGAAGGACGCGGAAGGCCATAATTATCGGGGCTTCCCTTCCGCTGGTTTCTCATTTTTTCCAACACGCGATCCTGCGCTACGCGAGTTTGCCGGAGAAAAGGGCAAGGATGCCGGTGGAGTATATGTGACGAATGTCGAAGCCGGCACACCAGCGATGAAAGCAGGACTCAAGGTCGGAGACATTGTAACCGCAGTTGCGAACAATGAAATCGATCAAAACGGCAATTACGTCGATCCGCTCTACGGCAAGATCGAATTCACAAATTTGTTAACGGCGCATGCGTACGCCGGCGACGTTGTTCCGTTTCGAATTCAACGTAACGGCAAGCCAATGCAGTTGAGTATCGCGCTCGAGCATCGGGACACTAAGGATTATGTAAGCCCACCCTACAATCTCGATCAGCCGCCACGATATTATGTTCTGGGTGGTCTGATTTTTCAGGAGCTTTCCCGTCAATATCTCAAAGAATGGGGGCCAAACTGGGAAAGAGAAGCTCCCCAGCGTTTGGTTTACCTCGATCATTTCCAGTCCGAGCTTTTTTCTGACAGAAATCGGCGCGTTGTTATTCTCAGCCAAGTCCTTCCTGCGAACAGCACAATTGGCTATGATGAGCTTGCCTATTTGACGGTAACGAAAGTGAACGGTAAAGAAATCAAATCGCTGGACGACCTGGCGGAAGCGGTAAAACATCCAATCGAGGGATTCATCAAGATCGAGACCGAAGAAGATCCAAAACAGATCGAACTCGACGCGGCACAAGTCGCCGGGGAGGCGCAGGATCTCCAGGATAACTACGGCATTTCATCGCTGCAACGACTGCAGTGAGGTAGTTACGTTTCTTTAAGGGAGCTCGACCTGCAACCGCGTCGATGCTTGGCAATTCCTCAGCGCTCCATTTTATTGCCGCTTGCTGGTTAGTGTTTGTCAGCGTTTGGCTAATAGGCTCAGTCTCGACAAAACGCTCGGTCTATCGCCAAAGTACGGGTGAGCGTGCACGATATTGGTTACTGCTCGTCATTGCGTACTTCTTGCTCACTCAAGGAAGGAGATTTCCATATCCGTTAAGCCTGGTCCTTGTCCCACGAACTACATTGAGCGGATGGACTGGAGCGGTTTTGTGTGGTTGCGGCCTTGCGATCGCGATCTGGGCGAGACTCATACTCGGGCGAAACTGGAGCGGCGTCGTTACACTAAAAGAGGATCACGAGTTGGTTCAACGCGGCCCCTATCGTTTTGTACGCCATCCCATCTACACTGGCTTGCAAGGAATGTTCCTTGGCGCCGCTATCGCTTTTGGTCACCTTGCGGCCTTTATTGCCGTACCGATGGTATTCGCAAGCTTCTGGATCAAGCTCAATCAGGAAGAACGCCTGATGTTAAAACAATTTCCGCATGACTATCCGGATTACCAGCGGCGAGTAAAACGCATTATTCCCTTTTTGCTTTAGCCAGGTCCGAATCAGCCGCGATCAGGCTGTTCTTTAACTATTCGCTGGAAGCGATTCTCAGGGATTCGGTCAGGCGCCACGAGTGGTAGAGGGTAAGATCGGCCCATGCGAGCGCTTCTAGAGCGGCCCGCGCCATCGCCATCGGCGTGCGTTGCAGCGCGATTTCTTCGAGTATCTTCGCGCGGCCGGTCTTCCGATCCTCGTTGAGCTGTTTCGAGGCCGCTTCCAAGGCCTTGAAGATCGCCGGATCAGGTGCCTCTTTAGGGTCTTTTGTGGCGGCCAACCAATTACCCAGTGCGTGAGTCCCGGCTTCGAAGCCTGCCGGAGGCCGCCAATCAATTACAACGGGCGGAATGCGCTTCAAGTCGTCATTAAGCTCACTGAGATGATCCAGTGCGTGAACAAGGCGGACAAGACGCGGGCCTATCGTGCCCAGATCAGTGGTTTCGATGGAGAGCGATCCGAGGAAGTGCTCGATCTGCTGGACCTCTTCGACCGGCGGGTCGCACTTGACGGATTCACCGGCGAGCTGCCGTCGGATTGCGTCGACCGCGCTACGAGCTATCTCCAGACTCGCCCGCCAGGCGGCCTCGAGCGCGACTGTCGCTCCCGCCTCGACAAGGGCGGGATCGAGACGGCTGACGGCCGACTCGCTGCCTTTGCCGGAGATCCGAACGATGAACCGCGCGAAGCCATCGAGCCATGGGTAGAACACAACGATTCCCGCCAGCTTGAAAAGGCTACTGAACGTCGCCATCGCCAGCACGCCGTCCGGATCGTAAAGTCGAGCGCCGATCCAGTCTGCGATAGCCGTGAGTGGCCCGAGAAACAAGATCCCGAGAACGCCGACGATCAGGCTAAAGATAATGTGCGCCATCGATGAGCGCCGCACGGCGAGGCCGCCGCCGATCATTACCAGTCCGGTCGTCGCCGCGGTTCCGATGCTCTGCCCGACGATCATCGCGCAGCCCTGCTGAAATGTCAGCGAACCCCCGTTCAGCGCAACCAGCGTCGTCGCCCCCGCGGCGGTCGAGCTTTGCATGACGATCGACATGAGGACCCCGATTCCAGCGAGGATCCATCGCGCGCCGAAACCGTGACCGACAAATGCCTCGAGGTTCCACGAAACTCCTCCCATTCCAGTCTGCAAAAAATCGATCCCGGTGAAGATCAGTCCGAAGCCGGCGAGGAGCGCTCCGAACGATCGCATCTTGCCGCGCGCGATTAGCCAGAGAAACGCACCGATGCCAAGCATGGGCAAGGCCGCGGCAGAAATCCTGAAGCGCAGGCCGAAGATTGCCACCAACCAGATCGTCGAGGTCGTTCCGAGCGTCGCCCCGACGATCATCCCGACCGCCTGCGTGAAGGTGACTAGTCCCGCGCTGACGAAACCGATGACGGTAAGGATGGCCGCGGTGGAAGACTGTATGACCGCGGTGAAAATGGCACCGGAGCCGACGGCACTGAAGCGACCCGACACGAGCCGTTGCAGCGCACGCCGGAGCGAGTCGCCCGCGAGTCCCTTAAGGCCTTCGGTGAGGTGGTGGATTCCGAGCAGGAACAGGCCGAGTCCACCCAAGAGCGTTACGGTCGAGGAGGCATTCATCGACTGCGTTTAGATTCTAGTTTTCAAATCTTGAACAAAATCAGTTCGAAAATTATCGCGCCAAGGCACCAAGGAAGACTAGCTCCTGATTTCTCTGAACTTGATATGCCTTGCATTCTTTGCGCGAAACGAAGTCTTGCCGATTTCTTTTCAGCAAAAATTCCGAATTGGTTTGGCTGGTACTAGCGCTAATACTTCGCGGGAACAAAGCGCCTGGTCTTGAGGGTTGCCAGGTCGTCGTAAGCTCCCTCCTTCGAGCGCTTGGGGAGCTTCACCTTCTCACGTGATACCTTCTTGTACGGAATCAGACTGAGTAGATGACTGATGCAGTTGAGGCGAGCGCGCCGTTTGTCGTCCGTGAGAACGATATACCAGGGCGCAAACTTCGTGTCCGTTGCTTCCAACATCACGTCGCGCGCTCGCGAGTAGTCGAACCACCGGCTCCGCGAGCATAGGTCTGTCGCGCTTAGTTTCCACTGGCGCAGCGGATCCGTAATGCGGGCTTCGAAGCGACGTTTCTGCTCCGGTTCGCTTACCTCGAGCCAGTATTTGATCAATTTGATGCCGTCATCCACGACGTACAGCTCGAACTCGGGGCAAACCTTGAGGAAGCGCTGGTGTTGCTCCTTCGAGCAGAAACCCATCACGTACTCGACGCCCGCACGGTTGTACCAGCTGCGGTCAAAAATCACGATTTCGCCAGCCGCTGGGAAATGCCGCATGTAGCGCTGCATGTAGAGTTGGGTTTTCTCCCTGTCGGACGGAACTGGCAGCGCCACCACGCGGAAAACGCGCGGGCTGACACGGTCCGTGATCGCTTTGATCACACCGCCTTTGCCGGCGGCGTCGCGTCCCTCGAAAACCACGATCACCCGCAGGCCTTTTTCTTTGACCCAATCCTGCAAGGCGCAAAGCTCCACTTGCAACGTCCGCAATGCTTCTTCGTATTCTTTGCGTTTCAAAGGCTCCTCGACAGTCGCCATCCGTTTCCTTTCTTTTCTGAGACAGTCTCGCAATGCGTTCGTCGGGCTTCAATAAGCTCAGAACCTGCTCCGAGTTTATTGAAGTGGTAAGCGAATAAATATCTAAATTTCGACCAAGCAATCCCGTTCGGGTTCAGGCTCTCGAACCACAAACTGGGTCGGGACAGAGTTTCTCTGGGGCGAGAACACGCTAATGTTTTCGCGTAAGCCGGTGGCGTGTGCTGATCATCCGTCATGCCCCGGCTTCCACCGCGGTTATGGCGCTTCGCAAGGACTTTGACGAACGGATAATCATCTTCTCCGCTTCCACGACGAGAAAGAATACCAGGCCGCCCAGGAACAGCCATGGCCAGACCTGGAGTGGAATGGCTTCGTTGTCGAACAGCGCTTGCAGCGGTGGTGCATAAGTGAAGAGGAGTTGCAGGATTACAACCGCGCCGATGCCGAGCGGAAGGTATTTGTTACCGAGATGAGCTTTAAGTGACAGGGAGGAGTCCAGCAGGTACCGGCTGTTGAGCAGATAAAAGATTTGGCCGATAGTGATTGCATTAACGGCCACCGTCCGGGCGAGTTGGTCCGAGGCACCTTGGGACTTCATCCAGAAGAACGCGCAAAGTGTGTACGCCAGCAGCGCCAAGCCGACAAAGATAACGCGCCAGATTCCGAAACCGGTCAGGATCGGACGATCCACCGCGCGCGGCGGTCGCAACATGACCTCTAGCTCGTGCGGCTCGAAGGAGAGCACGAGACCGAGGGCGACGGAGGTCACCATGTTGACCCAGAGGATCTGGGGTGCTGTGATCGGCATAATGAAGCCAAAAAAGATTGCCACCGCGATCACGAGTGCCTGAGCGACGTTTGTTGGCAGCATGAACAGGATCGCTTTCTCGATGTTGTTGTAAACCGTGCGTCCTTCCTTAACGGCTGCAGTGATTGATGCGAAGTTGTCGTCGGCTAGCACCATCTCGTCCGCCTCCTTGGTAACCTCGGTCCCCTTAATTCCCATGGCGACACCTATGTCGGCCTTCTTGAGTGACGGCGCATCGTTCACCCCGTCGCCGGTCATTGCTACGATCTGCTTGTTAGCCTGGATCGCCTTCACGAGGCGAAGCTTGTGTTCGGGGCTCGCGCGCGCAAACACGTCGACGCCCTGCACGCTCTCCTGCAACGCGGCGGTGTTCATTTCTTCGATCTCGGCGCCGGTAATCGCTGTCTTGCCGTCGCCGATACCCAGCATCTTGGCGATGGCCGCGGCGGTGATCCTATGATCGCCCGTAATCATTGTCACACGGATACCGCCAGCATGGCATTCCTTAACGGCTTCGATCGCTTCCTTGCGCGGCGGGTCGAGGAACCCGATCAACCCCAGGAACACCAGATTCCTCGGCAGATCTGCCGCACTCAAGTTTCCCGCTTTGACGCCCGGATCTTCGAGCCATGCAAGGCCCAGTACGCGCTCACCCTGAGCGGCGAGTTTGTCCGAGGCCTTCACGAAATGGTCGCGGTTGATAGGCACGGCCTGTTCGTCTTTGGTTGCCTGCTGGTCGCAATGGTCGAGGATTACCTCCGGCGCGCCCTTCACAAGAATAAATTGCTTGCCGGCGGTGTCCTTGTGCAGCGTAGCCATGAACTTGTGTTCCGATTCGAACGGGATTGCGTCGATGCGGGCATACGCATTTTGCTCGGTCTTCCGCTCAAGCCCGAGTTTGCTCGCAAACGGATAGAGCGCGCCTTCGGTCGGGTCGCCCTCCACTTTCCAAACGCCTTCCTCCTGGCGGATCTCCGCGTCGTTGCAGAGCATGGAAACGCGGCCCATCAGCTTGAGTACTGGATCTTCCCCTGCGGGCTTCCCGTCGTCCAAGACCTGGCCTTCCGGTGCGTAGCCATCGCCAGTCACTGTGTATGCCGATTCACCAGTAACCGACGACACCACCATCATTTCCATCAGCGTTAGCGTGCCGGTCTTGTCGGAGCAAATGCGCGATACCGAACCAAGAGTTTCAACGGCAGGTAGACGCCGTATAATGGCGTGGCGCTGGGCCATGCGCTGGACGCCGATCGCCAACGTGACAGTGATCAATGCAGGCAACCCTTCCGGAATGATCGACACCGCGATGCTGACGACTGCCTGGAAAATCTCGATACAATCCATCCCTCGCACCCATCTTCCATAGGCAAATATGATAACGGTCACTGCACCGATGACTGCGGTGATCGTATAGCCGAACCTTTTGATCTGGCGGAGCAAGGGCGTTTCGAGCGCGCTGACAGCAGTCATCATCTGGTTGATGCGTCCCAGTTCGGTATCGGCGCCGGTCGCGACGACCACACCTCTTCCGCGGCCAGACGCGACCAAGGTTCCCGAGAAAGCCATCCCTTCCCGATCTCCGACAGTTGATTTCCCGGCCGTGGCATCGGTGGTTTTGTCAATCGGAACGGACTCGCCGGTGAGCGCCGCCTCTTCCGTCCGCAGGTTCTTCACTTCGACGAGGCGAACATCCGCCGGGATTCTGTCGCCTGATTCAAGCAGCACGATGTCGCCCGGCACCAGATTCTCGGCGGGGACCATCCGTGTTTCGCCATCGCGCAGGGTCCTCGCGTCGGCAGAGAGCATCTTACGGATCGAGTCCAGGGCTTTTTCCGCTTTCCTTTCCTGAATGAAGCCAAGCAGCGCATTGATGATAACCACCCCGAGTATGATCGCTGCGTCGAGCCAGAGGCCGACCATCAACTTAATGAACCCGGCGGCCAATAGCACATAAACCAGGATATTGTTAAACTGGGACAGAAAGCGCGTGAACGGCCCTTGCCTTTTGCGTTCTGGCAGGCGGTTTGGACCGTATTTCGAGAGGCGCTGTGAGACCTCGTCAGTATCCAAGCCTTTTTTGGGGTCTGTATTCAGCCGCCGCAGGACTTGATCGGCAGCTATAGCATGCCAAACGGGGACCTCGCTCATCGGCTTGGCGATTGCTGCTGCATCCATCTGCCCGCTTCCTTCCGGATATCTCGGCCCCAATTGGCAGTTAAATGGAGCACGAACTTGCTCGGGTACTTTCGACTAGCCCGACGCTAGAGGAGGATGCTCAACGACGCAACATTCGTGTTTTCGAATGGCTGAATATTGACGCAACGGATAGCGTAAATCCTACGGTGACCCCAAAACGCCGGCTCTTCTGATGCCTCTCTTTTGTGTTGTAGCCAGACGTGACATTGCTTTGCCATGGAGAACGCGAGCTTCTCGCCGCGGTATTAAGAAGACTGCCGCGCAAAGAAATAAGAACACAGCCACCGAACCCAACCACTCCCAAAACCCCAGGTGCCAAAAGACAGTACGTCGCAAGAGGCTGCGGATGGGAATCGCCCAGGTGGGTTTTACTTGTGTCAGTACCAACAAAGATTCACTAGCCAAAATCCCAGCCAGCGGTAGCAGAGTTACTACCGACCACGTCCAAAACAAGCGGCGCGGAAGCAGGTTTTTCCTAAACCCTGTCCGTGCGCACCAACAGGCGGCAAGCATGGCGATCGCCAGGAAACCTGCTGCGGAGCGAGCAATGAACTCGTGGAGTCGCCGAATTCCCAGCACGTCGTGCAGATGTTGAGGCGTAACAAGACATGCACAAATCAGCGCAATAATTCCCGCGGTGAAACCTCTGAAACTTAGATGCGCCGCGCGCGGTGAGACCCCCTCCAGACTCCAGTGCAGATATCCAGCAAACGGCAGCATTAAGACCGCGGTGAGGATGATTCCGCAAGCCGCAAGCCAATAATGATTCGGATTATCTCTGGGCGAAAGCAAATTGGAAATGACGCGATAGCGCCAGTCGTAATTTTGAGGGAACATGCGAGCGCTGAGCGAAAGCGTTCCGAAAAACGCCAGAAAGATCAGGACCAACAACGCAGTCAAAACTGATTTTCGATACAACATCGGTGGAAAATCTGGGTGGAGTGAATCAGAAGTTCACGCATCAAAAGCTGCAATTTTGTCGCCTCCGCAGTTGCTCAATGGGAGAAAATTGAGATGAGGGGTTCTGAAAGTCGAGGAATCAAAGCATCAAACGCTCGGCCTTGGGGAGAAGGAGGGAATCAACCCGGTAACGTAGTAGAAACGCGTGTCACAGGCACTACTCCAAGAGCCTGTAACGTTCATTTGATGATGAACTCATCAATGACCGTCATCAATAGTGATGTCCGCCACCCGTGGCTTGGCCAAAAAACGTTCCACTTCTTCATTGTAAGTCTGGAACGGGTCGCCCATGACCAGAAAATCGCGGTTATCGCAGGCTACAGAATCCCAGTTGATAACATAAGGCGAATTGCAATTTTGAAAAAAAGCCACCGCCCGAGCACGACCCGATGCTCGCGTATTTCCAGGAGGAAGATGCGTAGCGCTCGGCCGCCGGACACTGTTGTTCCATTCCGCAATTCGCTTTCCGGGCGTGACAGCAAAGAACAACCCGCGACGTGGATCAACATTGTGATACTCGAGGTCGATACTTTGCAGCCATGGATTGTCCCAACTTAGCCTCTCAGACTCGACGAACGCTTCCAGCAACCATTTCTTTGTGATCCAGTCGACTCCGCCGACAAGCATCTGGTGGTTATTTGGAATTGCTTCGAGGACGAACCCCCAGTTTTCCAGGAGCCAGTTGGTTTCCGCGCTACTGTTGCGCAGGTACTTTTGTGCCAGGCGATAAAATTCCCACTGCACGTCGAGCGCCCCGATGGTTTTGCCGTTCTCGAGATGAACAATCCATCGCTGAGTTGGATCCCGCGAGATGTCACGCGTGCTTTGCACAGCATCGGCCAGAACCAGATCTCGCGGTAAACGGCCATCCTCGAGCAACGATAAGACACACGCAGTCGTGCCGATTTTTAGCGCGGTCGCATAAGGACTCATGTTGGAATCCCCGATGAGCAGGTGAAGCCGCCGATATTTGCGGTAATCGGCCAGTGGTTCATCGCGTGCATTAATGATGGCGCGGTTGAATTGCACCCACTGATAGATGTCGTTCACAATATGATCAGCGCGCTGGCTAAGCTGGAAATTGACCTGCGTCTCGGGTTGCGGCGGCTCAAAATCAAACGCGAGCGGATTCGACTGACCGACGCGGCCGGCGCCGGTGAAGATTTGCCGCGTCGCGAGAAAAGTAAGCAGCGTCCCGAGAATTGGAGGTGTGAACTGCGCCTCCCGTTTCATCAGATAATTCTCATGGCAGCCAAAAGTGGCGCCGGTGTGATGATCGACGTTGTTTTTGATAAACGAGACGCGATCCTGCGCGTCCAGCGCAGTCAGCGACGATTGCAGCAATTCGTCTCCGGCCAACTCATAGGCCACCAGATCGTGCAGATGCAGACATTCTGGTGAAGCGTACTCGATGTGTCCCATATCGAGATAGAGACGTCCGCCGTTGAGAAGAAACCCTCCATTACCCGGTGGTTCTTCGTAATCGCGGTAGTGCAGATCGATCGTCCCGGCCTCGGCGTTTCGGAAAAGATGATTTTTGACCTTCGCGGGCCAGAGCTCGGAATTAATATGCGGCTCTTCGTCGCTCAAAAGGCAGCCGTATTCGGTTTCGATCCCTACAATTCGATCCATTGAACCAAGTTACGATTTAACGAGTGAGTGATTTAACGAATTGAACTCACTAAATCACTGAATTGCCAAATCGCTAAATATTTTCGCGCCCTTGAACCGTGGGGGGAAAGAGCGCAAACTTTTTTCGTGGCAACAATTGCACTACGCAGTCCGTCCGAAAAAGTCGGGGGCCTCTTTTACTTTGGTCGGATGCTGGACAAAATCCGGCTACATGCCACGGGCAAATTGCCTCCAGATTATCACACGAACCTTGGAAAAGGATTCGACGAAAAATGTGTGAACTTTCTCCGGATTAGTTACGACCAGTTAGTCGAGCGCGTGAAACGCGGCGGAACCGATGAGGAAATCCTGCAATGGTGTTTTGAAAATGGGCGCAGGCCGGACGAGAACGACATTTACGTTTGGAACGAATTCATGCGCAAGCGCGGGTGGAACGACGAAGTCTCCGAGATATTAGACCGTCGCAAAAGGGAAGCACGCATGTCCGACAGGTTGGATATTCAGACATCCTTCCAGTTTATCGATGCCGACGAAGGGCATTTCCCTTAACGGATTAGGATGTGGCTATTCCGCCAGGGTATCGATTCGTTCGGCAAGACCAAAATCAAGCTCGGTCAAGCCGCCTTTGCTGTGGGTCGAGAGGACCAGGCGCACCTTATTGTAACGAATGTCGATATCTGGATGGTGTTCCTCTTCTTCGGCCACCTCGGCCACTGCGTTCACGAAATCAATCGCGTCGGCAAAATCATCGAACTCAAACGTGCGTTCGATGTGCTTCTTTTCCAGTTCCCATTCCGGGATTTTTTTCATTCGCTCCTTGAGCTCGCCTTGTTTGATGAGGTCAGCCATAACGGGACAACGAGTAACACCCGAAAATCGTTTTGCAATGCTAAAACGAGCGGGCGTTTTTGCGACGATCATCCCGAGCAAAGTGCAGCGGCGTCGAGGGGTCACAAAGCAGCGCCTGACGGTAATTCAGCGGGATTCTTCGACTGCACTTCACTTCGTTCTGCTCCGCTCAGAATGAGAGCTAGATGCCCAGAATCGTCTTGAGATTCTTTTGGGAATCGAAAACGTCCACGGCGCACGCCCGCGCCTGTTTCGATAATCGCGGCCAATCACGCAACACTTCTTTGACCGCCGCTTGCGCCTCATCGCTGCTTCGGACGAAACGAAATCCGCTGTCCCGTGGAAGATATCTTGTTGCGCCGGTGTCTTCCGTGATCACTGGGCGCCCCAGTGCAAGAAATGCCGCAGCCCGGTCGCTCACCCAGCCTGTTTTCCAAGCTACGTCCACACCTTTGATGGCCGTAAACTCTCCAAGCGCGCTCGCCATGTATCGACGATATGCGCGCGGTGTGCAGGCTACCCGATGCGGATCGACAACACGCCAGCCAAGCCTTTGCAAACGCAGCCGCTCTGGATCGTCCGGGCCAATATTCATCGCTAGTTCGAACTGCGCCTCCCGCACAAGCGCTGGTAAACCGAGGTAAGGTTCGAATGTGACTCTCTTTGATAAGTCCGGAAATTCTCCGGCTACTTCCACCGCGCCACTCCAGTACCATTGTCCGATGGTCGTGAATTTCGGCAACCTTGGCCGTGGTTGGCTTTGCAAGAGTCTTGTGTCGGCGAGTGGACAGAATGTTTTCCAACGCAGAGTCGATTTCGGCAACAGGCACTCGTTGCTATGAACATTCAGCCCGATCGTCCAAAATTCTTTGTGGTACGACTGACCCAGTTCCATTTTGGTCATCCAGTAGAAAATTTCGCTCGGATCCAGATCGCAGAAAATCCGCCGCTCAAATTGCAAAAGAAATGGCGGATGAATCGAATAACTAAGATTCAACAGGACGTTTGGACCGGCCAGTCTATCAAGTAACGCTCGCTTCGACATTCCAATGCAACGCATCTCGTCGAGGTCGTGCGTTTCCGATGCGAGGTTCTGATAAACCAAGCAATACCGGTGCG
>JBEDUS010000176.1:0-10606 GCA_040414975.1 Candidatus Udaeobacter sp. | reverse complement strand
TAGGACCGTCGAACCAGCGAGGTTGTAAACATCACTGATAATAGCTTCGAGGAGAGACTCAATGGACTGACTAAGATTGGATCGAATGCTTTGCCGCAAGCCTTCAATGCCAAAGCCGGCGGCCTTTTTTGTCCTCCACCTCGCTAACACCGTCGGTAAAAGGAGAGGGAAATGCGAGCACATTGATTTTGCCTGAAGGCCTTCTGGACAGTTCGTGAGCCCGCGCGGATGATTAAGGCGTGACAGAGCGAATCCTAAGCATCAAATGCGCTGTCGAGAAAGACATTGGTGGCATTGCGCGACATGTCACTTCGACACCAGTCATAGAATCATTTGAGGGAAGCTTCCTGTGGGAAGGCGTCGTGGAAACGTTTGATGTTGCCTGCAATCCAACGGTCAAACGCTGTTATGGGTTCACCTATCGAGAAGACGACACTTTACGGTTTGTGGCCATTGCCGAAACTGACGAGGTGAATTCGCCGAAAATGGCGGTCAAAAAGTTCATCGCTTCCCGGGCGGAGCGCTCAACCGGATAATTGGCCGACCGCGATCCCCCGCTATGATCATCGGTATTCCTATCGCAATTGAGGTAATCGACGTTATCCCGTTTTTGGCATCGGAAAATCCTGCAAATGGGCAATGGCCGAGGTCTTGATAATCAAGAATTTCTTAGCCAAGTAAGAATAAGCTAAAGGAGAAGCTTATGGCTGATCGACAAACGGCCGGCTCGCGAGCCGAGGAAGAAAGGAGAAAGCGCAACCCGTCCTCCCCTACCCCCATTCACCCGTGAGACTGCTATTCAAAAAATTCGCGTGGCCGAGGACGCCTGGAATTCGCGTGAGCCTGAAAAGGTGGCTCTCGCTTACACGACCGATTCGCGCTGGAGAAACCGCGCCGAGTTCCCAACAGGACGCGAGGAAATCGTTCAATTTTTAAAACGCAAGTGGGCCAAAGAACTTGACTACCGGCTGATTAAAGAGCTTTGGACTTACAACACAAACCGGATAGCAGTCCGGTTCGCGTACGAATGGCATGATGACTCTGGAAATTGGTTCCGCTCTTATGGCAATGAGAACTGGGAGTTTGATGGCAATGGCCTGATGCGATTTCGATTTGCATCCATTAACGACCTCCCCAATCAAGGAATCGGAGCGCAAATATCATTGGCCGCTTGGTCGCCGCCCGGACGGACATCCTGGATTGAGCGATCTTGGGTTATAGCTTCAAACACCAAATCGAACTTTGCACGGATGAGACCAAGCGCCGCACTTGGTTTTGTCGGAATTAGCACGCAGCAGGCGGCATCGAGGTTAAAAAAGAAAGGAAGATATGAGCTACATCACAACCAAAGACGGTATGCAAATCTACTATAAAGACTGGGGCAAAGGGCAGCCCATCGTATTCAGCCATGGCTGGCCGCTCAGCGCGGACGATTGGGACCCGCAAATGCTGTTTTTCCTCTCCAAAGGTTATCGGGTCATCGCTCATGACCGGCGTGGACATGGCCGCTCGACCCAGATCGGCGACGGCCACGACATGGACCACTACGCCGACGATCTAAAGGCCGTCACCGATCACCTCAACCTGAAGGATGCAATTCACGTCGGCCATTCGACCGGCGGCGGCGAGGTGGTGCATTATCTCGGCCGTCATGGCGATAAGAATGTGGCGAAGGCGGCGATCATCAGCGCCGTGCCGCCGCTGATGGCGAAGACCCCGGCCAATCCGCTAGGCCTGCCCAAATCAGTGTTCGACGATATGCAAGCCCAACTGTTCGCCGACCGAGCTAAGTTCTATTACGACCTGCCGGCTGGCCCGTTCTATGGCTTCAACCGGCCTGGCGTGAAAACGATCGAGCCTATCGTTTGGAACTGGTGGCGCCAGGGCATGATGGGTGGCGCCAAGGCGCACTATGACGGCATCGTCGCGTTTTCGCAGACGGACTTCACAGAGGATCTAAAGAAGATCTCGGTGCCGGTTCTGGTGATGCACAGCGAGGACGATCAGATCGTGCCCTATAAGGCCGCAGGTCCGCTCTCAGCCAAGCTCCTCAAGAACGGCACGCTGAAGACATACAAGGACTACCCGCACGGCATGATCACGACGCAAGCCGAGGTCATCAACGACGACTTGCTCGCCTTCCTGAAATCGTAGCGGAGCAAACAGATCGAAGTCGCCGATAACCATGAACACCGAGAAAGTTGAGCGACTAGCCCGGGCGGACTCACTCGCGATCAACGGCGCATGAAAGCGTTGCGATTTCACAAATTTGGTCCGCCTTCGGTCCTAGCGATCGAAGAAGTTCCGCGGCCCGAGCTGCACGATGGAGAAGCACTCGTTCAGGTCGAAGCCGCGGCAATTAATCCCAGCGACGTAAAGAACGTGTCAGGCAATTTCCCGGCGACAACTTTGCCGCGTACTCCTGGCCGCGATTTCGCGGGTATTGTGGTCACGGGAAGGAAATATTCAGGCGAAGCGGTTTGGGGCAGCGGTCCGGGTCTTGGCACCACGCGCGATGGCGCACAAGCTGAATATGTCGTGGTGCCCGAGGAAGCCGTTTCTTTGAAACCACGAACCTTGAGCTTCGAACAAGCGGCAGCCATCGGCGTTCCGTTTGTTACTGCATGGTGTGCGGTGGTCGATGCCGCGCAGCTTAATGCGGGGGAAACAATCTTGATTGTTGGGGCCACCGGCGCGGTCGGCCAAGCGGCTACGCAAATTGCCAACTGGCGAAAAGCACGCGTGCTCGCGGCGGTTCGCTCCTCTAATCCTGTTCCCGGTGCTGCTACTGTGATCAATACTACGACCGAAGATTTGCACGCCCGCGTTTTTGAACTAACTGACAACAAAGGTATTGATGCAGTCTTCGACACGGTCGGCGGCGCGATGTTTGAGCCGGCTCTGCGTTGTTTGCGAGTCGGTGGCCGCCAAATCGCAATCACAAGCACAGGCGAACGCCGCGTCTCTTTTGATCTTATCGATTTCTATCACAACCTCTCAAGGTTGCTCGGCGTCGACACGATGAAGTTGACGCCGCCTGATGTGGCGACAATCGCAGAGAAATTGCGTCCTGGCTTCGAAGTCGGTGCACTGAAGCCATCGGCTATTGAAACGGTGCCTTTCGGCGACGCGATTCAAGCTTATGAACAACTCGCCAGCGGTAAGACAAACGCAAAGCAGGTTCTTACGTTCCGACCGGCACGTTAGATTGTGCCCCAATCTGAATTTGTGATGCTAAATATATAACATTTGAGCACACTGACTTGAGAGGCCATAAATCGTGTCCAGCGTTGACCAGTCCGGCATATTTACTCTTGGCGACCGAACCGTGAAACGGCTCGGCTACGGTGCTATGCAGCTCGCAGGACCGGGCGTGTTCGGCCCGCCTAAGAATCGTGACGAGGCATTAGCTGTACTGCGCGAAGCGGTAGCCGGTGGTGTAAACCACATCGACACCAGTGATTTCTATGGACCGCACATTACCAATCAGATTATCCGGCAGGCATTTCATCCTTACCCAGATGGTCTCGTGATCGTCACCAAGGTTGGCGCTCGTCGGGGCGCGGACAAGTCCTGGATCCCCGCTCTTTCTCGTCAGGAACTAATCGACGCTGTCCATGACAACCTGAGAAATCTCGGCCTGAACGTTCTCGATGTCGTCAATCTCCGCGTTGGCGGACTCACCGAACCGTCGGAAGGATCCATTGAGGAACCTCTGACGGTGCTCAGTGAACTCAAGCGTCACGGGCTGATCCGCCATATCGGTCTGAGCAATGTAACTCCCGAGCAGCTGGCACAGGCTCAGCGCATTACAAAGATAATTTGCATCCAGAATTTTTATAACGTGGCGCATAGGAACGATGATGCCTTCATCGATGACCTCGCCGGGCAAGATATAGCTTACGTGCCGTTCTTCCCGCTGGGTGGGTTCAATCCATTACAATCGGTTGCGCTTAATTCGGTCGCAGCGGCGTTGGATGCCACACCGATGCAGGTGGCGTTGGCCTGGTTACTCCGGCGTTCGCCCAATGTGCTGCTGATTCCCGGCACGTCATCAGTGGAGCACCTCCGCGAGAATCTCCGAGCCGCTACCCTAGCGCTGCCGGCTTCTGCGCTCTCGAAGCTAAACAGTGTCGCCACTGAGTCGGAATCAACGGGAAGTGGCAATGGCCGAGAGAAAGACGTTAAATCGCAGGAACACGCCGCATAATCCTTGCGCCTTTCGTTGAGGCGTCAGACGCTGGACGAAATGCAGATTGACCGTGCATCCTGTCTGCGGTTGGCGAGAAATTGATTTTTGCCGCGACCATACATCGAGTGCCCCGCGAACAGTAATTAGTCGACTCACAATGAATGGCGCGTGTCTGCACGTCGATGCGATTGAGTCAGTTAAACAACCGCAACGCCGCGAATGCGCGGAATGCGTGAAGATCGGTTCATCCTGGGTTCATTTGCGCACCTGTCAGACGTGCGGCGTGACGCTCTGTTGCGATAGCTCGCCGAACCGGCATGCGACCAAACACGCGCATGCGAGCGGACATCCGGTAATCGCATCCGCACAGCCGGCCGAGCGCTGGTTGTATTGCTATCCTGACGACGCGTTTGCGGAATATTGAATGATTCCCAAAGCGGTTTTTGAGCAACTAACGTGGCCGTCGGGGTTCATCGATATTTGCGCAATATGATGAGAGCGCACAAAGCACCGCGAGGATGTGGGCGCAGCGCGTCGCAAATGTAATCAGTTCGTCGCTGGTTTTTCGTTCGTCGGCGTGGAAGCTTATGGTTTAGAATCAGGAGTGCATGTCTGCTGGACCCCAAGGGAACCTTCGGTTGGAAATCGCACACGTCTTGTTCATCGACATCGTGGGCTATTCCCAGTTGTCGATCAACGAGCAAAGCAAATTGCTCGGTGAATTGAACGAAGCCGTGCGCGGAACGGAGCGTTTTCGCGTGGCGGAGGCCGAAGGTACCCTGGTGCGTTTGCCCACGGGAGACGGGATGGCGCTAATTTTTCATAGAAGCCCGGAAGAGCCCGTACACTGCGCTTTGGAAATTAGTCAGGCCCTAAAGGCCCATCCGGAATTGCGCGTGCGGATGGGTATTCATAGTGGGCCGGTTAATGAAGTCGCCGATGTTAACGAGCGGGCGAATATTGCCGGGGCGGGAATCAATATTGCACAACGGGTGATGGATTGCGGCGACGCTGGACACATCCTGCTTTCAAAGCACGTCGCCGAAGACTTGCAGCATTATTCCGAGTGGCGCCCATACCTCCACGACGTCGGGCAATGCGAGGTGAAGCACGGTCAAATAATCTCCATCGCCAACCTCTACACGAGCGAGCTGGGAAATCCGGATCCACCGCGATTGAAGCGATCCCAAACGGAAACAGTGAGGCGACGTCGAAATGCGTTATTGTTTGCCGGCTCGATCCTCGTCCTTTTGGCTGCAGTCGCTCTCTTTCTGTTGCCGCGAGCGACAGCGCGAAAGGTCGACAAATCGATCGCAGTTCTGCCGTTCCAAAACCTAAGTGACGAAAAGGAGAACGCGTATTTCGCCGATGGCATGCAGGATGATATCCTGACGAATCTCTCGAAAATCGGGGATTTAAAAGTCATCTCGCGAACGTCAGTCATGTCTTATCGGGGAGATGGGGCGCGCAACGCGCGCGAGATCGGGAAAGCACTCGGCGTCGCAACGCTTCTTGAAGGCAGCGTCCGCCGAATCGGCAATAGAGTGCGCGTTAACGTTCAGCTGATCAATGCTGAAAATGACGAGCATATCTGGGCGGAAGATTATGACCGCGACCTGACTGACGTCTTTGCAATTCAAACTGATCTCGCGCAAAAAATTGCATCGTCGCTTCAAGCGAAACTGTCGCCGAACGAAAAAGAGCGGCTAGATCGCAGGCCGACGAAAGATTCAGATGCTTACCTGCTGTATGTGCAGGCGCATGACTATGCGAACCGACCCGATCGTTTTCGCGACAGTTCGATAAAGGCTGAGGCGCTTTTCGAACAAGCGATCAAGCTTGACCCAAACTTTGCTCTCGCTTTTGCCGGTCTATCAGATGTGCAGAGCTGGATGTATCACACCTATGAGCCGACGTCGGACCGTCGAGAACAAGCGCGTTTTAATGCGAATGAAGCGCTGCGATTGCAACCGGACCTTCCTGAAGGACATCTCGCTCTCGGTTTCTCTTATTACTATGGTGATCGCGACTACGAGCGTGCGCTGAGCGAGTTTGAGATTGCGAAGCGCGACCTTCCCAACGAAGCCCAGGCCTACATGGCGATCGCCGCCATTCAGCGACGTCAGGCCAAATGGGATGAATCAACCGCGAACTTTGAAAAAGCCGCTTCGTTAGACCCAAAGAACGCAAACGTTCTTTTTAACCTCGCTCTTAACTACATGGCCCAGCGCGATTTCGAAACTGCCGACAAGGTTTTTGATCGAGCCATTGTTGCGGACCCACAATCGTTTGCTTCACGCGGAATGAAATCCGCTTTGGCAATCGCATGGAGGGGCGACGTTGGCTACGCTGAAAATCAATTGTCTTTGGTCCCTCCTGGATTCGATCCAGATGGGCTCGTTACATCGGCGCGGATCTGGGTTTTGATGCTTCAGCGGAAATTCGCCGATGCTCTTCGCGTTGCACAGCAATTTGACGGCGAAACATTCACTTACCCGGAGAGTGGCCTTTGTCCAAAGGCTTTCCTGGAAGGAAGACTTTATTGGTATCAGGGCGATAAAATAAGAGCGCAAGACGCCTTCGAGCGCGCCAAAACCGTGGCTAAGCAATTCGTGCATGAGGCTCCCAGCGACCCGACTCGTCATGCGCAGCTCGGCATTGTTCTTGCGGGCTTGGGCCAGAAAGACGAGGCAATTAACGAGGGAAAAAAAGCGGTCGAATTGTTGCCGGAATCTGAGGACGCCTTCACCGGACCACGAATCACTGCTGCACTTGCCGAAATCTACGCTTGGGTCGGAGAACCCGATGAAGCATTTCGCCTTCTCGATCATTTGCTCAGCGTGCCAAACGGCTTAACAGTCCCAACGCTCAAGCTGGGTCCCGCCTGGGACCCGTTGCGCAACGATCCCCGCTTCCAATCGTTGATCGACAAATACGCGGAGAATCGCTGACGCGACACAACTGTTAACAATGAAGACGTCTCACGGACTAAGCATACCGCAAACGCTGGAAGAGGTGTGCGACCCACAGCGGGTCGCATTGCTCGTTTACGACATGCAGGTTGGAATCTTAAGTCAGATTAAGAATGCCGGTAAGATAACCTCGCAGGTTCTTAAGCTCCTCACCGCCGCACGCAATGCTGGTGTGCGGGTCTTCTTTTCGCGACATCTTTCGCTGCCAAAAGAACTCATGGGCATGTTTCAATTCCGCATGGGCATGGCCTGGCAACGCGTAGACTCGCCTGATCAAGTGAATCCCTGGTTTTTGCGCGATTCTTCCGGATTTCAAATTGCCGCGGAACTATCACCCCGTCCCACCGAAGGCGTATTTGATAAATTGACGATGTCCGCGTTCGAAGGGACGTGGCTCGATTTTGCTTTGCGGGATTGCGGCATCAACGCCTTTATCATCGTCGGTGTAGCTACCGAGATTGGAATCGAACCGACCGCACGCCACGGTGCCGATCTCGGGTATATTCCCGTGCTTGTCACGGACGCCTGCGGCGCCGGCAACGAAGAAGCCGCCAAACGCTCGATCGAAAGCCTGAAATTTTCGGGCGACGCGTTGGTTACTGACACGGAAAAAATTTGCGCCGTTCTGGGACAACAAGGTGGGGTTCGCAGCTCGTAACCATCACGCACGCCGTCCGCGCCGCCGTCGCAAGAATCGGTATAACCCAAACACGGCAACACTAAGCAGCAAGAGCACGGCGGACAGCAGCGCAAGAATGTTGTGAATCGGATTAGTCAGAATGTAATTTGGATATCGCGCGTAAAAGCCGTTGAAGCGTTCGAACGCTGCCGGCAACGCTGTTAAGTCAGCCCTCCCCAACTCAAGGCGGTGCTCATCGGGATGGTAGTGAGATCCGAATCGGTAGGCGCGTCCTGCCGCGTTCAATTCAATATGGCCGCCCAGGATATGCGTAAGCGGACGCGTCTTCAGGAACTCAATAACCCTCAGAGCGCTTTCGCGGTAAGCTCCAGCGTCTTCAATTAGCAATCGGGCTGGCATTAGAAAGTCTCCCGTAAAAAGAATGCCGGTTCTGTTGTCGTAAAACGCCACGTGCGTTTCGTTGTGTCCCGGCGTGGGAATTACGTCCACCGTTCGGCCACCTAGATCGATATGCGCTATTCCGTTTGGCCAGTCATTGAAACCGAAGAACGCGCGAACTCCTTCTAAATCGAACGGCACAACCTCGACCGATGGGAGAGATGTAAACTGAGGGTCGCCGGCGCGATGGTCCAGATGCCTGTGGGTATGCGCTACCAAGAGTGGAAGCTTCTTGCCATGCTTGTCCGGCAACAACTCCAAGATCGTTTTTGCTAACGGCATCGCTTTCGGATCTGCGACGGCGCCGGTATCGATTAAGAGCGCTTTGTCAGAGCCGATGAGAAGGTAGATAAAATTTGCTTCAAAGTTTGCGCACGGACTTTGGCGAAGGATGAAAGTTTGCGGCTCATACGCGTGCACTTCCAAGGAAGGCTGCGGCGATGCTTCGCAATCCTCAGCACCGATATTCCATTGTGTTGGCAAAGAGCCGGGTACCGGTTCTCCTAGAGCGGATAATGCTGACAACAATATCCCTGCCAGCGTGAACAATGTCGCGTCCGATGAGAGAGAAACAACCCGGTTTAATTCGGCGATTCGCATCGAATTAATACAGGGGTTTGGTTAAAAAATCGACCTGCCTGCATCTTCTTGGAAGGAGTATCGCGAAAAATCGGCAGCCTCGTATGCATGCAGAGCGCGATCATTACTTCCATAACTCTTCTGCAATCCGGCGATCAAACGCACCCGAACATTGGGATCGAGTGGTTGCGCACTGCCCCTCGCATCCGTCGAGTAGGCATCGACCATCGCAAGCACGGCCTTGCGATGTTTGGATAGAGTTAGATCAGCTTCGACAATTCGAATGGACATTGATCCTCCGAAGTAAGATGCCAACAGGCTTATCTTTAGATTCAAGAATCTCGCCTGCTCTCGGGATAAATGCGGACGCCGCGAGACCGACGCCCCCATTTTTTCGCTGATTCGTCTTTAGACGCGAGGCAGAAACTCTTCGCGAACGATCTTTCCATCCTTCACCGTGTAAACGCCGGCTTCCGACATTTTTCGCCGCTCTTTCGAATTTTTGTCGGTAACATCCGCATCGTATTGCACAACGAATCGATCGTGCGCGACAAACGGTCCGTTGGCGGTGAAGCTGTGCACTTCCATTGCATTCACCCACCAATCGATTTTGCCGCGCACACCTTCTTTCCCACGGGTTTCCGGTGAGCCGCCGCCCATGCTGAATGCTTCGACGCTCAGGATGTTGTCGTCGTAAAGCGTGTTCAGCGCTTCATACCAGGCTTGCTTGCGAACCAACTCCACTACTTTCTTTGCAACTTCCTCAGTGTTCGTTTTCATCGTGTTCAGTGACAATCAGTCACTAAAGAATTTTTACAGTTTGTCGAGAGCGCACTGTCAAACTTTCATGCTTCGTCGAGAATTGCGGCGTTACGTGCAGGTTCGACCGTGACGGGACCTTGGTCACATGCTTGAATCGAAAATATGTTGCCAGTTCTTCAAGAACCTTGCGACGAGAGCGTAATCCGCGCGCATGTCGCAAGCGCACCTTGTTCTAAACTGGCTGGGCGCTGGGTGCTTGTGGCTACAACTCTTGCGTCCAGTATGGCCTTTATTGACAGCACGGTGGTCAACGTCGCGTTGCCTGCGCTCCAAACGAACCTCAACGCGACAATCGTGGACGTGCAGTGGGTCATCGAGGCGTACTCGCTCCTGCTTTCGGCATTTCTCCTTGTCGGCGGATCTCTCGGAGATCTTTACGGACGGCGCCGAGTCTTCTTGAGTGGTGTCGCTCTCTTCGCTGTCGCGTCGACATGGTGCGGCCTTTCCCCCAACATACGTCAATTGATCGTGGCACGTGCTGCACAGGGACTCGGTGCGGCACTGCTCGTTCCGGGAAGTCTCGCTATCATTAGCAGTTCGTTTCCGGAAAATGAACGTGGACGCGCGATTGGCACGTGGTCGGGTTTCAGCGCCATCACGACCGCTATTGGGCCGGTAATCGGCGGCTGGCTGATCGAACACCTTTCCTGGCGCGCCATATTCTTCATCAATGTTCCAATCGCGCTTTTGATAATTTTTATCTCACTGTGGCATGTTCCGGAGAGTTCCGACGACAAGAGCCAGACACTCGACTGGCGGGGTGCGATAGTGGGAGCAGTCGGGCTCGGCGCGCTGGTTTATGGATTGATCGAATCTTCGCGACTCGGTTTTAGTGATCGCTCCGTACTCCTGGCACTGGTCATTGCCGCCGTCCTGCTCGGCCTCTTCCTAATAATCGAGATGCGGATTCCCAACCCCATGCTGCCGCTCACTCTATTTCAGTCGCAAACGTTTACTGGAGCA
>JBEDUS010000175.1:0-7905 GCA_040414975.1 Candidatus Udaeobacter sp. | reverse complement strand
GTTTTGTCAGCTTTTAGTGCGGTTTTGGCAGCCGGCTGCGGTGTTGCCCTTAGACGGATTTTGGGCCCTTGTCATCTGCAAGGCGGATTTTGGCCGGTGAAAAGCAGTTTTGGGCAGTCTTGGGGCGGGAAAATTTGTCAAACGCGCTTCGGCGGTTTTGTCGCGACAAGCCCCACCAACTCGGTGCGAAGCCGACCATCGTGTGCCGATATTCGACGCCCTTGCTTGCCCTTCTTGGGTTTCGGCTGCTTTCGCCAGTTCCTGAATTCGTGCTGGAGTAGCCTTACCTCGTCCAGTGTGAATCCCTCACACTTATAGCGACTGAAGTCCCCTTTTACTTTTGGCGCTGCTTCCTGCTCGATGAACTCGGCGAACCGCCTTGTTGCACGGTCGCGCCGGCGTTCTCCCGTGATTTCCTTTATGCCACGCACCCAATCTACATGGGTGTCCGTTAGCTCCTTCGCGAACGCGGCCCACTCCGCTTCACGCTTTCTTTCCAGTTTTTCTGCAAGCGCGATCGCGTTCTGAGCCTCGCTTAATAGGCTCTTCGCGGCTGCAATCGCTTCTTCAGGGGCGCTGGCGCAACGCTCGGGAGAAATTCGGCTTGCCAGCGTTGCCAATTCGTAAGGTGTCACTTTGCTTATTGAGTCGCTTTGTTCCATCTCGGTTTTCTCCTTCTTGTCATTTCGCGCGCGTCTCCCTCTACTCAGTTTGTCACATACGCTAAGCGTTGCATTGCCTCGCGCAGTTTCTCATGTTCCGCCACCAGCTCGGGGGAAGCCGCCCTTTATCTCGGCTTTGATTAGCTCGCTTGGCTTCATCGCAACCTCGCTTTCATAAGTGGAATAGCTGGCAGTTGCGCAATCGCCTTGCGCTTCGTTTCTTCGTCAATGTGTGTGTAGTGCGCGGAAATCGCCTCCGATTCGTGGCCGATGATATCCATTACGACCGATGCGTTGATTCCGGCATTTTTCATCAACGACGTGGCGGTGTGGCGAAGACTGTGAAATGAAATCCGCGACATTTCGCGAGGGCCGTCGCGCCCCGGCGCGATGTCAGATCGTCGGTGAGCCTTTGGCTTCGTCAACCCGGCATCCGCCAGCAACTCATAGAACTGTCGCGAGAGCGTTTTTACGCCGCCGCTCCTTTCCACGGATGCAAACGCGCGCGGATGAAGCGGCTGGTGCGGATCATCGCCAGCCGGAAGCGTTTCGATTTGGTAGCGCAATGGCGGAGCAATCGGAATTATCATTGTGCGTCCTGTCTTGCGACTGACGAAGCGAATTTCGTCGCGGGCAAGATCGACATTTTGCCAAGTAAGTCTAGCGAGATCGCCGAGCCGCTGGCCGGTATAGAGGCCGAAATAAATTAGGCTTTTCCACTCTTCAATTGCGATTTGAAGAACGCGTTGAATCTCTGGGATAGTAAAACCGCGTCGGCGATTGCCGTCGCGAAGTTTTGCCACCTTCACGCCGGACGCCGGGTTTTCATCGTGGTATTTGCCATCCTCCTTGGCCGTCTTAAAAACCATGCGCAGAAATTTAATGCCGTGATTCACGCTGCGCGGCGACACGCGCTTCAATTCGGCTGCGCGGAAATCGAGAATATCCTGACGATCAATCAGCACGATTTGTTCATCAGCGCGTCTTCCGAGCCAACGCAAGAACCCTTGCGCTTTATCGTGGTAAAAACGGTAGCTGCTTGGCGCTGTTTCCGGTTTTTTGCGCTCAACCCAGTCTTTGAAGTATTCACGTACTGTCGGAAAAACAAGCCGCTCGCCTGTGATATCGCGATAAAGATCGGCAATCACCTTTTGAGCCTGCCGTGCAGTCACGCGCCCGCGCGTCAACGCTTCCCACTGATCCGCGATCTTCTGCGCTTTCTTTTGATCCGTCTCTTTCGTGCTCCGCTGAACGCGGCGGCCATTCGGCAAAGTCACGCAAGCAAACAAAAATTTTGAGCCTTCTCGTTGTCGAATGCTTGCCATAGAGCTGACAACGATACTGACAACATCCGCTGATGTCCAACGCTGTTTTCAGAAGTCAATTTACGATGGAAATGCCCCGCGGCGTTTAGTTGGTTTGTCAAAACAGGGGTTCAACTCCCCTCGCCTCCATTTTGGAAGGTAACTGCCCCTTCAAAATTGCCGACCTGACAACGCGATCGCAAGGACAAGCGTCGCGTTGAGTTGATCTCCGACACTCTGTCATTTGGCGGCTTATTGTACCTTAGAGCCACAGATGCCACCAAGTGCGCGAAGCACTATAGCCATGCGCATGATGCTGTGATCCACGTTCATGATGCGGCGGGAAACTAATCGAAGTCCACAGGCAGAAGGGCGATTTCAAAAAGCCTTAGTGTTTACCGTCGCCATTGTTTAATTGACGAAGGGGTTGTCACGGCGTAGGCGTCATCAAGGGGGGCTAAGCGCTATGGAGGGCAAGCGTAACGAACAGAACAGGCTTGGGGTGACCACCGCTGTAACCCGGACGTACGAGTCCAGTGACGATTTTCGCCAGTAGATGAAACTCGCCTTTCGAAGTTCGCTGCTGCTTCTATTTGGGGCGCTGCTCGCTCACGCGCAAATCTCGCGTTTCGAGCATGTCATCGTGATCGTCCAAGAGAACCGGACACCGGACAATCTTTTCCAAGGCCTGTGCGCTCCTCCCTTTGGTACAATCGGATCGTGCAGCACAACTCCAAATGCAACGCAGTACAACATTCAAACCAGCAACTGGCTAGACAAGCACTCGCCGACGGGCGTGACGCAACCACTGCCAGTTCCTTTGGGGAACACCTACGATCTGAGCCACGCACACGAAGCTTTTAACAGGCAATGCGACGCAAATGCACCAGGGGTATGCAGAATGGACGGAGCAGGGGACGTCTCCTGCTCCGGCACGTGTCTTAGTCAGCCTCAATTCAGATTCGTTGAGAATCCTGGCGCCGGTAGGCACGGGAGCCTGGATCCATACCTGAGGCTCGCGACCCAATATGGGTGGGCAAACTACATGTTCCAGACCAATCAAGGTCCAAGTTTTCCCGCCCATCAGTTCCTCTTCGGAGGTACATCAGCTCCCACTGCAGGCGATGACCGCATGGGCATCTTCGCCTCGGAAAACATGAAAGGGGCCTTGGCAAACAGACTCGCGGGATGTATTGCGGATGCCACCACCAGAGTCGAATTGGTTCGTCCGAATCCTAATCGGCCTCCGTCCAGTGTTGAGAACTCCGATATCTATCCTTGCTTCATACACCAAACCATTCCGGACGTCCTGCCGGCACCGTTCTCGTGGAGATACTATACCCCAAGCGCGGGTTCCATCTGGACGGCGCCGAATGCCATTTTCCATATCTGCCAGCCGACTGGGCCGGGCGGAACCTGTCAGGGTCGGGAGTGGCTAAACAACGTGGATCTCAAACCGTCGGATGTGCTGACCGACATCGCCAACTCTAATCTCCGATCGGTGAGCTGGGTTATTCCGGCCGGGCAAAATTCCGATCACGCCGGAAGTCCCAACAATACCGGTGGACCTGATTGGGTGGCATCCATTGTCAACGCCATTGGCAACCACCCAACCTGCCCCAATGGTGAAGTTTATTGGCACAATACCGCTATCTTTATCACGTGGGATGATTGGGGCGGCTGGTACGATCACGAGCGACCAACCATTCTGCCTCTTCCCCAAGGTGACTACCAGTATGGATTCCGCGTTCCGCTGATCGTCGTCTCTGCCTACACGCCGGCAGGTTATATCAACAATTTACGACATGACTTCGGCAGCATTCTGCGTTTCATCGAGCATAACTTCGGGATTCCAGAAGGTCAGCTCAGCTTTGCCGACCACCGTGCTACGACGGATCTGAGAGGCTTCTTCGATCTGGACCAGGCACCCCGGCCCTTTCAGCCTGTGAGTGCAGACAAGGATGCAACCTATTTCCTGAATGACAAAACAGCACCGACGGATCCGGACGATGACTAGTCTGCTGGGCAGCAACCAGAGGGAGTCGCCCCACAACCCGGCGAACCAAGGCAAACCAGTCCGAAAAGCCGCCGATCGATTGGTTCGTGCTCAACTACTATACGGATTGCGAAAGTCAGAGTTTCCCAATTTTGATTGGGCATCGGTACAACACCGCAGGTTCTCCTCGACGATTTTGATTAGATCGAGAGTGCGTGCCGGTCTTGCGACAACCCGATGTCCGTTGATCCGCCGACCATCGCGCCCTCTCCCGGCGCGATCAGTGCAGTAACGAAACGATCGGCACACATGCAGCAACCCGGTAAATATCCGATCGTCGATCGCCTTTTGTACTGCGTGCGCACTCGGCCATTCCTTGCGATGTCCGAAGATGTTTGCTTACCTATGTACGCAGTGAGTTAGCACCGAGGAACTTAGACAGCGTTCAACTCCTTCCCATCGTTCGCCCTAAGCGGGTCATCAGTCGTTCGAAAGTTTCGCGGCAAAGCGCTGGCCAGCGTCAGGTCAATGTCCCAAATCAGCACAGGCGCGTCCGCAAAACGCACTGTCGGATCTTTTGAACGAGCGTGACCCAAGAAAAACTGCGGGAGAAAAGAAAAAACAGAATGTGCCGAGCCGTCCGCCAGACGAACGAGCGTTGAAATTCATCAGGCCGCGCCAAACTGGATGCGAACCGCTCCAGCAGCAAGGAATTCTTGCAAATCCGCATTCCAAACTCGCAATTCGCGCGGTCAGAATTTAATTCTGAAATCATGCAGGATGCGCTTACCCCAATGATGCAGCAATACCGGCGGCTCCGAGGCAGCATCCCGACAGATACGTTCCTGCTTTTTCGCCTCGGTGATTTCTATGAGCTGTTCTTTGAGGATGCAAAGGAGGCCTCTGGCCTGTTAAACCTGGCGTTGACCAAGCGCAATGGCGTGCCGATGTGCGGCGTGCCGTATCACGCGGCGCAAACCTACATCGCAAAACTGATCAAGGCTGGAAGGCGCGTCGCGATCTGCGATCAGACAAGTGAGCCGCAACCTGGCAAAATCGTTTCCCGCGACATTACCCAGATTATCAGTGCGGGGACAGTAAGCGATCTTGACCTGCTCGAAGCGAAACGCGCGAACTATCTGGGCGCAGTTTATTCGGACGGCGGCATATTTGGTTTTGCGTACGCGGACCTGACCACAGGTGAGTTCAGACTCACGCAACTTCGAGATAGACAATCTCTCCTCGACGAACTGGCGCGAGTTTCGCCATCGGAACTGCTCATCAGCTCCGAACAGAAAGATCAGCTTGGCCAGATCGATCATGCACTCGAGTACGACAGCTACGCGTTCCTGCCAGAGCAAGCGACGTTCACCTTGTGCGAGCATTTCAAAACGAAATCACTGGACGGATTTGGCTGTGAAGAAATGCCGCCGGCAGTCGCAGCTGCAGGCGCAATCGTTCATTATTTAAAGCATCAGCTTCGCCGAAACGTCGATCACCTCACCTCGTTGCGCTGCGACGCGCCGGCAGAATACGTCATGCTGGACGCAGCGACTCAAACGAACCTTGAGTTGGTTGAAACAAGGGGCACACGCAACGCCAGTTTGCTTGCGGTTCTTGATCGCACAATTACGCCGATGGGTGGCCGGATGTTGCGCTCGTGGATTTTGCAGCCACTGCGCGATCTGAATGAGCTCGAACATCGGCAGCAAATGATCGCCGATCTGTTGCAGGAACCGGATCTGCTTGCGGCAGTCCGCGTTCAACTTAAGTCGATTCGCGACATCGAACGCGCAACCTCACGATTGAGCCAGGCCTCGGGAAGCGCGCGCGATCTCGTGGCGTTGAAATTTTCGCTGCAAGAGATCCCTAAACTGAAGAACGAATTACAGAAACTAATTGAGAGGATTGAATTCGGCACGTCCCCTGTAGAGGTGACCGTGCCTGCTCCAAAACATTCACAGCAGGCTACACGCCTGCCACTACAGCTTCAGGGAGAGATTCACGAAATGCCAGCACTGGCTGGGAAGCTTGGAAGAGCAGTCGTAGATGATCCGCCGTTTACGCTAAAGGAAGTCGGAATTTTTCGCGATGGATATGACGCCGACCTTGACGAGCTGCGGCAGGCGTCGCGCGATGGAAAAAATTGGATCAGTCATTTGCAGGAGCGTGAGATCGCTGCCACCGGCATCAGATCACTTAAGGTACGTTACAACTCCGTTTTTGGTTATTTCATCGAGGTGACAAAATCAAATCTCGGGAATGTGCCTGCGCACTACACGCGTAAGCAAACCACGGTGGGCGGCGAGCGCTTCATCACTCCCGAGTTAAAGGAGATGGAGGCAAAAATTCTTGGCGCAGACGAACGTGCGCGTCAGCTTGAGTACCAGCTTTTTCAAAAACTGCGCGAGGAGACGTTGCAAGAATTGGAGTCGATCCAGCGAACTGCCACGGCCATCGCGGTGCTGGATGTCATTTGCGCATTCGCCGAGACGGCCCGGTTGTTCCGTTATTGCCGGCCGCAATTAAATAATTCGGCGAGGCTTGTAATCAAAGATGGACGGCACCCGGTACTCGACCAGAATCTCATGGAAGAAAAGTTTGTGCCTAACGACACATCGCTGGATGGCGAGACGATGCGGCTCGCAATCGTGACCGGCCCAAACATGGCGGGCAAATCCACTTACATTCGCCAGGTCGCCCTGATTGTGTTGATGGCACAAATAGGAAGCTTTGTTCCGGCGGAAAGCGCCGAAATCGGGCTGGTCGATCGTATTTTCACAAGGGTCGGCGCGAATGATGATCTAGGACGCGGCCAATCCACGTTCATGGTCGAGATGAACGAGACTTCGAATATCGTCAATAACGCGACCGAACGCAGCCTGGTGATCCTTGACGAGATCGGCCGTGGCACATCGACATTCGACGGCCTCTCCATCGCCTGGAGCATAGCCGAGTTTCTCCACGACGAAATCAAGGCGCGCACGTTATTCGCGACGCATTATCATGAATTGACCAAACTCGCTGCAGAACGCAAAGGCGTATGTAATTTCAACGTCGCAGTGCGCGAGTGGAATGATCAAATCATTTTCCTGCGCAAAATCGTTCCCGGCGGTGCGGACAAAAGCTACGGCATCCAAGTTGCCCGGCTCGCAGGTTTGCCCAAAGGGATCCTTGACCGCGCGAAAGAGATTCTCTCGCACCTGGAGGATTCAAGCCGGGCAACCCCTGAGACAAAACCGCGAGGAAAAAAAACGTCGAAGACGATGCCGGAATCTCAAAAGCCGCAGCTGGATCTTTTGTGAGATCAGAGATTGCTCAACTTCGATTGGAGCAACGTCAACCTGTGTTGGCGCGCGCCTTTTGATACGCGCGTGTCGGTGGTGGCCAAACTGGTGCGCCGCAGGGAATGACATGACGCCACCGGCTGTCGAAACGCCACAGACCGGCGGTGCGAGCGAGCTGGAGTGCACCGCTGAATTCGTCGGCGCTGATGCCGCGGTTGATCTTGGCGAAGCGTGGTTCGGTTTCCACTTTGTGCGCAGGGTAATATTGATCCATGACGTTGATATAGGTATCGCGCGATAGATTCTGAGCGATCCAACGCACAATTTCGCGCGTGTCCTCCAATAGACCAGGCATAACGAGATGCCTGATGAGCACGCCGCGCAAAGCCAAACCATTTTCGTCCACTTTCAATTCGCCAACCTGCGCGTGCATTGCTGCGATTACACGGCGGGCAGCTTCTGCGTAATCACTGGCGACCAGATACTTTCGGCAATGCTCGCTGTCCCAGAGTTTGAAATCGGGCATGTAGATGTCCACCAAACCGTCCATGAGATGGATGCTTTCGACACTGTCGTACGCCGAGGTGTTATAGACGAGCGGCAGTCGCAACCCGCTCTCAACCGCGATCACCAGCGCTTCCAGGATTTGCGGAACA
>JBEDUS010000174.1:0-9836 GCA_040414975.1 Candidatus Udaeobacter sp. | reverse complement strand
ATTTCATATTGACGTCCATGGGAAACGTAGGGTTCTCCTTCCGGCAGGTCTATGATGATTCCTCCGGTTCCGAAAAACGGGGCAATTTCATTGGCAATTCTCTGTGCTTCCTCCGAATCAGTTGGTGTGAAATATCGTACCTCCGACGATTCTGTTGGAATACCCTCGTTCCCAACCACGTTTTGAATCGACGTGACGGTGTAGCCGGACTTCTGTAGCCGCTCTTTCAACTTAATCGCAAGGTTCCGCTGCGATTCATCCGCTATCTGCAAGTAGATATGTGGCCGCTCCCAAGATTTCGTGGGCGGCGTTGATGTTGAGCTGGCCGACGGACTTGGTGCTGGTGGACTTGCGTCGCCTTCTATCCGAGCACCAGTTACATCCTCGAACACTCGTTGTTTCAGCGCATGAACGGCGATCTACCGCGCGGGTCTTTGTGAATGCTTGCCATAATGTCATAATAGACTCATAACATCCATAGACGTTCAAGCATTTTTACCAACGTCCATTTTCACTCGTCCTAACGAGTCGTCAGAGGGCAGAGATCGAAACTGCGGATCTTTGCCTTCGCCAATGTGGAGCGGCTCGAAAGATGGGAACGCCGGTAGCCTGCCGATTTCAGTTTCCTGACCCGATTTTAAATCGCGGAACCACATTACCCAGTTCAGCGACTCTTCTGAGGCATCCTCGTCCTTGCCTTTGCGCCAGAATATTTCCCCAGAGCCGTCAGGCACTTTGATGATCTCTGGCGGTCGGTCCTCTGCATCGGCGACTGCATCGAGCGCTGTCACGCTCTGGTGTTCTGCCGGCTGTATGCTTTCAGACGCCGCGGACTCTTGCTGCGCTTCTGTAGCTGGCGGCGGTGACGCCGGCCCTTGTGACGTGCTAGCAGACGATGATGACCCCTCCTCTTCTGTGTCAGCAGGAGCTGGCAAACTTTTCCGCGCTGTGTACCAAGCGGGCGCTTTGTCCAGTTTCTTCAATTCTTTAGCGCGCGGATCGACGCTCCAAAATTCGCGCGCATCATTTGGTTTTTCGCGGGTAAACGCAATCGCCTCGCCGTCAGGCGCAAAAATCGGATCGCTGTCTTGTCCGGAATTGTCGTCGGTCAATTGTCGCAACAGTTTTCCGTCTTCGCGGTACAGATAAAGATGCGCATGACTGGTGCCCTTCGACTGTAGATATCGAATCGCGATTACAATCTCGGAGTCCCCACGCGAGACCGTCGCCGTCAACGAAAACACTCCTGCGAGGGCAAATGTTCGCAACATCGATCGCATCAACACAACGCTCACCTACTCTTTTTATGGAACTTGTTTCGGCTGCGGCAAGATCAGCAGGAAAGCGAGGCGCCCGACAATCGGAGCGCTTTCATGCACAAGAAATAAGTTCGCTTCATGGCTGTTTTCCGTTACCGCTTCGCTAACTTCACGATCAGCGGTGGTTCTGGCTGTTCACTCATCTAGTTCCGAAAATTTTGCCCGGCGTTGCAAAAAAGTTTGGAAATCGAGGTTTTTAACCGCGCAAGCCCTAGAGCGGCCCCGCTGCAACCGGAGTTTGAGCCCGCGAATCACATGAATTGACGGGAATATTCGAAGCACAAATCGCATCAAAACAACGCTCACTTACTCCTTCGATGGCACCTTCTTCTTTGAAACGATCCGGAACTTGGCCGTTTCTTCATCAAAGCTGGCGGTGAGCGGATAGGTAGCCTAGGTAGCCTGTCGCATAGGCATGTTTCCATTTTTCATAAGCTAAATACGGATCGAGCACCGCCACTTATTTCAAAGAATCGAGAAAGTCGCGCGCGTTCCTTTGTGGGTGTGTCCTGCCCGCGCCGTGGTGAGGCGATACCGGGGGAATTCTGAGGCTGGCAGATCACGAAAATCGGACGTGCAATGTCAATCTCTTGCTCGTTAACATCGCGATATGAATCTCTGTCGAATGACGACGATTATATTGTCGATACTGCTCACAGCTGCCGCTCAGGCGGCTAATCCATTTCTCGAGGCGCCGGACGACAAGCCGGTGTCCGCCAAATTTCGCGGCACGGAATGGGGCGACGAGATCCAGCAGGACGAAATCCCTCTCACGGCGCGAGTCATCACAACCCGCTTCGCGAAAATGCCGTGGGGGGCCATTTTTAAGTTCGAATATACCGACATCAAATCGCGCGCCCCGCAGAAGCGTGAAATTCGACCGGATTACTTCATTGTCACAGACGACCGGATCGTTCTGCTAAACGAAGAGGACAATGACGCCGCCGTTAAGAAAATCTCAGCGCTGGATAAACCGCCAGACTTCGAGCCAGGCGATATCTACGGAATTAGCGCCGGAAAATTCAGCCATGAAGATGGCTCATGGAAAACAACAATCAGCGTAAAAGGTGATCTATGCATTTATGATTCGAGCCATCCGTCCGGTCATTTCAAAAGGCTCGTCTGGAAAAAGGGTGTGGGATTGGTTGAGTATGCGAGCGGCTACGGCGCCCATGCCGACGGTTTTCGTCTGAAGCGGCAAAAATGAGCGATAAACCCTGTCTCTAGCGAAAATCGTGCGATTCACTTCCGACGAGTTGGTCGTGGAGAAGCGGTCTAATCTCGCGCGCTTTGATCAAGACCACACTGTCCGAATTCTGCACTTCGCCTTCGATGAGAAGAAAGGCTTCCTCTGTTATCACAAGCCGAAACCGTTCGAACAAGTCCGGCTCGACAATTGCATTGGAAACGCCGGTCTCGTCTTCCAGGCTGATAAACACGAATCCTTTCGCCGTGCCGGGACGCTGCCGACAAATCACGTTGCCGGCAATTTGGATGTTCGAACCGTGTCGCACGTGTGAAAGATCGATTGCCCGCCAAATATTCGGCAAACGTTCGCGCAACAGTTTCATCGGATGCGGACCAGTGGTCAGGTTCATTGTCTCATAATCTGCTTTCACGCGCTCGGGGAGGGTCATTGGAGTAAGTGGCGATGTTGTAACGGCGCTTGGGACAAGCGCCTCTACATTCTTCTGCAGCAAATCATCGTGCAATGTCTCTTCCACCGTCCACATTGCCGCGCGCCGATGCTCGGAAAAACAATTGATCGCGCCCAATTCTGCTAATGTGCGCAATTCGTCTTTTGAGAGCAGAACGCGTCTCTTGAGATCGTCCAATGATTTGAATGGCTGCGCTTGCCGTTGCCTAACGAGTTCAGCAGCATTTTCCTGGTGTAATCCGTTTACTACGCAAAACCCCAGGCGCACGGTTTTGTCATCTACAACCGTACAACGCCAATCGGATTGCGAAACACAAACCGGCTTGATCTTCAAGCCGTGCCGTTGCGCATCTTTCACAATTGTCGCGGGCGTGTAAAAACCCATCGGCTGATTATTCAAAAGGCTCGCGTAAAATTCCGGCGCGCGGTGCACTTTCAAATACGCGCTGCCGTAGGCGAGAATGGCGAAACTGATCGCATGCGATTCCGGAAATCCGTAAAGCGCAAACGATGAGATCGACTGAACGATTTTGTCGATCTTCTCCGGCGCCACGCCTTTGCGTTCCATTGCAGTGCGCAATTTCGCGCAAACCTTGTTCATCCGTTCTTCCGAGCGATGAAAACTCAGTGCCCGGCGCAGCTCTTCCGCTTCGTCGCCGGAAAAATCCGCCATCACCATTGCGATCTTGAGCATCTGCTCCTGGAACAATGGGACACCGAGCGTGCGCTCGAGCACCGGTTCTAATCGATCGTCGAAATACGTCACGGGCTCTTTCTTAGCGCGGCGCGCCAAATACGGATGCACCATGTCACCCTGGATCGGCCCTGGCCGGATAATTGCCACTTCAATCACAACGTCGTAAAAACATTTCGGTTTCATCCGCGGCAAGGTGGCCATTTGCGCGCGACTTTCGATTTGGAATACGCCGATGGTGTCGGCGTGCTGCATGATCTCAAAGGTTGCCGGATCATCTTTCGGAATGTGTGCGAGATCGAGCGGCCGGCCGCGTTCACGGCATAATTCAAATGCATCCTGCATCACCGACATCATGCCGAGGCCTAACAAGTCCACCTTCACAATGCCGAGGTCTTCGCAATCGTCCTTGTCCCATTGCGCCACGACTCGCCCCGGCATGGATGCGTTTTCCAGCGGCACAAACGAACTGAGCTTGTTCTGGCAGATAATCATTCCACCGGAATGCTGGCCAAGGTGCCGCGGCAATCCATAAATTGCGCGATACAGCCTGATGAACGCCGGCATGCGCGGATGGTTCTTCGGCAAGCCAGCCTGCTCGATCTGCGATTCGAGCTCGAGTGTGTGCGGGAAATCGCCACTCGCAAATAGATGGGAAAAACGATCGATAATGCTCGGAGAAAAATTGAGCGCTTTGCCGATCTCCCGAGCCGCGCTACGGCCGCGGTAACTGATCACGTTGGCTGTCATCGCCGCGCCGTGTTTGCCGTAGCGGCGACAAATCTCCTGAATCGCTGCTTCGCGCCGATCGCCGCTGGGAAGATCCAGATCGATGTCTGGCCAGCCTTTACGGCTCTCGTTTAGAAATCGTTCGAAAACCAGATGATTCTCCACCGGATCGACCGGCGTAATTCCCAGGCAATAACAAACCACACTATTCGCGGCGCTGCCCCGGCCCTGGACCATGATGTTGTGTTCGCGACAGAAATTGACGATGTCCCAGACGATCAAAAAATAGCCGGGAAATCCGAGTTTTGTGATGAGCGCCAGTTCCTCTTCGAGCTGACGCTTCACTTTCGCGCTAATCGCAGCGTAACGCTGTTGCGCCCCGAACCAAACGATGGTGCGCAAGAACGAATCCATCGTGTGACCGGCGGGCACCGGATATTCAGGAAATTCGTACCCGAGATTTTCGAGTGAAAACGTGAGCCGCTCGGCCAAAAGCGAGGTGTTTTCAATTGCCTCCGGCAAATCCGCGAAAATTGCTCGCATTTGCCGATTGCTCTTCAGATAGCATTCAGCATTTTGCGTTAGCAATTTTCCGGCAGCATCCAGATGAGTGTGCTCGCGGATGCAGGTGAAAACATCCAGCACTTCACGCCCGTAGGGCTTGGCATATTTCACGCCGTTTGTTGCCAGAAGCGGTAATCGACTTGCGCGGGCAACATCGATCAGTTCCCGATTGATGCGTTCTTCACCGCGAATGAAATGCCGCTGGATTTCTACGAAAACATTTTTGCGACCGAATACTTCGATAAGCATTTCGATTGGTTTGTAGGGCGTTTCTATGAAATGCCGGGAAAAATCGGCGTCTGACACAGACGCCCTACAGTTCGCAACCGAGGCGTTGAACAACGCGATGAGCCCTTCGGCAAATTGCGACAGTTCGTTCCATCGGACCGCACATTTTCCTTTTTCACTGCGCAGATGCGCCTGGGTCAGCAATTCGCAGAGATTCTTGTAACCAGTGCGATTTTCGACCAGCAGTGGCAGAACTGCGCCGTCTTCCATCGACAATTCGCACCCAATGATTGGTCGCACGTTGTGCTCCCGCGCGGCGACGGAAAATCGTTGCGCGCCGTAAACGCCGTTGCGATCAACCAACGCCATCGCCGGCATTTCCAACTCAGCGGCGACCTCAGCTAATTGCTCCGGGAACGAACCGCCCCGCAAAAAGCTAAATGCGCTGCAGGCATGAAGTTCAACGTAGCTCACCGTCATTCCGAGCGAAGTCGAGGAATTGCCGTTGCGAAACCTTGAAGCCGGTTCAGTGGATCCTTCGACTCCGCTGCGCTCCCCTCAGGATGACTCTGAATGGTCAGTCATAAATCCCATCAATTCTCCAGGTTCCCTCCGATTCGTGACACCGAATCAGTTTCCCATCCTCCAGCTGTAAATCCCACTCGGCGCACGCCCACGGTTTTTCGTCCCACCAGTTTCCGGAAATCAAAAATGGGCCGCGCTGATCGATGATTTTGCCCCGGACATCTGCGCTGCCAACATGCGCAGACTGGTCTTCATCCAATAAGACTGATGCCGATACATTTGGCCGAAAACGGCGCAGCGCTGGGCGACAGGTTGGGGCGATAGCCTTCGGACGATTGAGGGTAATCGCCCCTGCCTGCCATGCGAATGGTTCCATCCAAAATGCATCCGGCCGATGCGTTTCTTCCAAAACTGGACTGCCGACTCGATCAGCGCCCAAAAGAGCGATCAAACGCGCAAGCGTCTCTGAGAGCTGATGTGGATTGCGTAATGTAGTCTCAAATAATCCGAATTGTTCTCTGGCGGGTCTAATTGGCTGCGCGCTCAGCGCGACCGCAACGATCGGATATGCCGATTTAAAATTCTCCAGATGCGTATGGAGCATTCGGAAGAGAAGATCGACACTGTTAGTCGGCTGTGGGATTTTGAAAATGCGCTCGTAAATTTGTTTATTCGTGAACGTGATTTGCAGGGTGAATTCTTTTGCAACGAGATAAATTCCGTTCAAGCGAACAGCGAGCTGCTCCAAAAACCGGCGGAGCATGAAAAGAAGCGGCTCGGCTGTTTCGATTTCGTTTTCAAATTCGAAGCTTTCCTCAAATGACTCCGGCGGCCGAATTAATTTAAGTAGTCGATTCGATTGACCACTCGCCTGTTCCCACATTCGGACTGCTTCAGGGCCAAGTCGCGCGCCAAGCTGCTCTCTATCCAGGGCCGCGAGCTGACCAAGAGTATGAATCCCCCACTTGTGCAGGATGGTGAGAATTTGGCGGATCTGGGCTTGTCGATTTCTCGCTGCCGAGGAATTTGGCGAATCAGAGCGCTCCATGCGCTCAAATTAAGCCGCCTAAGGAATATGTTCAAGTGAACATTAAGCACTGGGAGGCAGACAATCGTGTCTGCCCCACAATCCTCGCAGACAGGATTGTCTGCGTCACCTCACGTCTTCAAATTATTTCTACCGGGCACTTCGGTAACGCTTGCAGGAAGGCGCGGCCGTAGGGTCTGGTCATGATACGATTATCGAGGATAACGATGATGCCGTGATCGCTCTTTGTTCGGATCAAGCGGCCTACCCCTTGTCGCAGTTTCAGGATCGCTTCCGGCAACGAATATTCAGTGAACGGATCCCCACTGCGCTCCTCGATTAATTCGAGTTTCGCTTCAACCAGCGGATGATCGGGCACGGCAAACGGCAGACGCGTAATGATTACATTCGAAAGCGCCTCTCCGGGGACATCGACGCCCATCCAAAAACTGTCAGTACCAAAAAGAACGCTGCGCGGCGTGGCCTTGAATTGATCAAGAAGTTTTCCGCGCGGCGCACCGCCGCCTTGCACCAGCAGATTGAATTTCTTTTGCGAAAAGAACTGCGCCATTTGCCCGGCGATCTGCTGCATACCTCGATAACTGGTGAAAAGGACAAACGCACGGCCGTCAGTCTTCTCGACAAAATGCGCGATCCAATGTTCGAGCGCTTCTTCGTATTGAGCGTCGCGCGGATCGGGCATTTTCTTCACGATGAACATTCTCATCTGCTTTTGAAAATTGAATGGACTGCCGAGTAATACCGGCTCGGCCTCGTTGGCGCCGATGCGTTGCCTGAAATAAGCCAGGTCCCTGCGGCCCACTGACAGCGTTGCGCTCGTCATGATACACGAACAATTGTCGCGAAAAATCATTCGGCGCAGCTCTGGAGCGATGTCGATAGGCGCAGCGTTTAACGTAAGAAATTGCGCCGTCTTGCCCGTGCGCTCGACCCAATAGACATGTTCGCGACGACTCTGCTCCAAAAATGCTCCGATATCCACGCGGGCGTCACGAATTCGCCGGCCGTATTCCTGTAATTCCGCTTTTAGAAATTCGTCATCAGTACGTTTTACGACCTCGGCGATGCGAGCGTTCAGCGTCGTGAGGCGACCGGTGATTGTGTCGGGAACAAGGTCGGCATCGCGTACACGGAATTCGCGTCCTTTCTTGAAAGCGCATTTCGATTCCACTGCGGCGAAAAACTCCTCCGCGTCATCGACCAGCTCGGCCGCGAGCCGTACGCCCTCTGCATCGCGCGTCACGGTGAACAAGCCCTTGCGCGTTCGGGCGTTGTAGAGCCGCTGGATCGTCGATCGCAGCCCGTACTGCGAGACGCCAATGCCAATCTGTCGCGACGCGACTTGCTCAACCGTGTGCGCTTCATCCAGAATGAGGAAATCATTCGGAAAAATGAACCCGCTCTCGCGCTCCTCCTGCACCTCCGGACTTATCAAAAGAATGAACAGCAGTGTGTGATTGACCACTAAAACGTCCGCTGCCAAAAGACGTTTCCGCGCTTGCTGATAAAAACAGCGCGTATCCTGGCCGCAGGTTTTCTGTGTGCAGATGTGCGCTTCACTACAGACCTGTATCCACACTTTAGGATCAGGCTCCACTGACAAATCACTGAGCGAACCGTCGCGCGTTGTGCGCGCCCATTCCGCCAGCCTTTTCAACTCAATTTGCTCCGGCCCGGTAAAAAGTTCGTTGGCCTGCTGCAACGCGCGTTCCAATCGCCGCGGACAAAGATAATTTTGACGCCCCTTCATCAACGCAGCCTCGAATTCGACCGGCAGAATCTTCTTCAGAATGGGGATGTCTTTGTAAAGAAGCTGCTCTTGGAGGTTGATCGTGTGGGTCGAAACGATGGCCTTTTTATGGTGCTCGATCGCCAATAAGATTGCCGGAGTGAGATAAGCGAGGGATTTGCCGACGCCAGTTCCAGCCTCGACCACCAAATGGCGCTCCTCTTCCAGGGCGTTGGCAACGGCCGCTGCCATTTCCTGCTGTTGCGAACGGAACTCGAAATTTTTGGCCTTCGATAATGGCCCGCTTTGCGAGAAAAACGCGCGGACACGTTCGACAAATTCGCTCCCGAGATTGTCTTTCAGCGCGATCATGTAGCTTATGCGAGCGCGCGGCACGAAAATCAGTTCCCAAACCTGAAATGCGCTCGCGGACGTGCTATCCTAAATTCGAAATTCGAAATTCGAAATTCGAAATTTCTCGATGAGACTTCTCGACCGATACGTCATCCGGAATTTTTTGCAGGTGTATCTTTACTGCATCGCCGGCTTCATCTCCATCTGGCTCATCTTCGACGTGAGCGATAACATCTCGACTTTTATCGACGAGCATGTCGGTCTGCTTCTGGTCTTTCGCTACTATGCTACCCAGATCCCGCAGGTTCTCATCATTCTGTTGCCGGTTTCGCTTCTGCTATCGCTCCTTTTCGCTCTGGGCCGAATGTCGCGCGCCAACGAAATTGTCTCCATGCTCACCGCCGGCATAAGTCTCCCACGGGTTCTGCTGCCATTGATCGGCATGGGCCTGTTTACCGTGGCAGCAAGCATGGCGCTTAACTATTCGCTCGCACCGCATGCAGAACTGGCCCGGAAAAATTTTCTTTCGGAAGCGCAGGCGCGGCCCAGTCGTTACATCCAGGGACAAATTTTTCGGAACCGCACTGATTTGCGCACGTGGTTCATTCAAAATTTCCTTCCTCGTGGCAACACATTCAATAACGTCCAGGTCCTTCAGCAAGATAAGAAGGACAACATCGTAACAAATTATATCGCAAGCCGCGCTATTTACCGCCCGGAAACCAAAACCTGGGATTTGGAGAATGTGAAAGTCGTTCACTACGATCAGGCTGGAAATATTGTTGACGAACAGATCCATCCTTCGCTCAAGATTGAACACTGGAGCGAAACTCCCTTCCGGCTCGGCAGCGCAAATGAGCGCGCAGAATTTCTAAGTTTGCCGGAATTAGGAGAGTATTTGCGCTTCAACGCGGATTTCCCCGTGGCGCTGCTGGCGCCGTTTCGGACACATCTGCAATATCGGCTTGCCCTGCCATGGACCTGTCTGG
>JBEDUS010000173.1:0-30173 GCA_040414975.1 Candidatus Udaeobacter sp. | reverse complement strand
CGAGGTCTTTCTACTGCAGTCGGTGATGAAGGCGGATTTGCTCCGCAACTCAATTCCGCCGAAGACGCGCTAGAATCGATTTCAGCCGCTATTAAAGCGGCCGGATACAAGCTCGGCGAACAGATATTTATCGCGCTCGATCCCGCTGCTTCCGAATTCTACGACAGCAAAAATAACGTTTACGTTTTCAAGAAATCGGACGGTTCAAAGAAAACTGCGGACGAACTGATAGAGTATTACGCAGGGCTTTGCCGGCGGTTTCCTATCATTTCGATCGAAGACGGCTGCGCCGAAAATGATTGGGCCGGCTGGAAAAAACTGACCGCAAAACTCGGCAAAAAGATCCAACTGGTCGGCGACGATCTCTTCGTCACAAACGTGAAGTTTCTCGAGAAAGGAATTGCTGAGCACATAGCCAATTCGATTTTAGTCAAGGTGAATCAGATCGGCACGCTGACTGAAACGCTGGCGACGATCGATTTGGCGAAGAAAAATCACTATACAACCGTGATCAGTCATCGCTCCGGCGAAACGGAAGACGCAACCATTGCGGACATCGCAGTGGGGACAAATGCGGGTCAGATCAAGACTGGGTCGCTTTCCCGCAGCGATCGGATCGCCAAATACAATCAGCTTCTCCGAATCGAAGAAGAACTTGGTGACAAAGCTGTATACGGCGCTACAATGCGCTAAGTGGATCAGACTTACGCCGATTTCCGCGCGCGCCGCGAAGCCACCGTTTGGCAGCGATTGAACCGAACTCTCCGGGTTCTGCTGGTCCTGGCGATCTGGCTCATCATTGTGAGCTTATTCGTTCCCCCTTACAAAAAGCTCATGCAGAGCCGCGCGGAGATCGACAATCTGCAACAACAGGTAAACGAGCAACAAAATGTGCTCGCACATCAGACGCGCGAGATCAATCTGCTGAACACTGATGCAACCTATTTGGAAACGGTTGCGCGCGATCGTCTCGATCTAATGAAAGAAGGCGAAACGATCTTCCGTCTCGAGCCCGCGCGTGCTGCGAAGCCTAAATCTGGGAAATCTACACACAAATAGGTGTAAAAGCGCTTGTGCCAAGTGCGTGACGTTGGTTTGTCTAGGCCAGAATTGTCACTAGTTCTCCTTGCCATGGCCACTCTTCGGGAAGTGAAACTAATTCAACGCGAACAGGATTTTGGCGCATATACTCCCACTTTTCTGAATAGCTCTCGCGATGCCGGATTAGATGATCAAAGAACCGTTCTTACCAATGCGGCGGCTCACTTGAAATCTCGTTCGATAAGGTTCGCTTCAAAATCCGAACCCACTGAGCCAATACAAAATCGGGACCGCCTCTGACAAACGGGTGGATGTGATCCGGCATTATCACGTATCGGCCTAGCCCGATCCCGCGCATTTTTCCTTCGCGGGCGAACACGATGAGCGCGGCGTGGACTATCGAATTCGCCAGTAGCTTTCTACGGCGATAGGTATTGAAGTTAACAAACCACAGGGGCGGGTCGTAGGATTGAAAAATCAAGTTTAGGCGCGGCGGTCTGTCGGGCATGAAACCGTTTATCGTGCGTCAGGGGCTCGCTGCCAAGAGTTTGTTAGGATGCGGACCGGCATTTGATACAAACGCCGCTACACCTTTGCGATTCGGAGCGAATTGGAGTATTTTTCGCATATGCCAATTGAAGTCTCCATCCCCGATGCCGAGGATTTGAAATCGCGTGTCCGCGAGTTGCGGAGGTTTCTTTGACGTCGAAAAGCTCCAAAAAGAACTAGCGGCAATCGAAGGGCGCATGGCAGCGCCCGATTTCTGGTCGAACCGTGAACGCGCTCAGGCGGATGTTGAGGAAGTTTCTCGACTCCGCTCGCTGGTCAATCCGTTTCAAAAACTGGAACGCGAGATCGACGACTTCGGCGCTTTACATGAGTTAGCCGCGGAAGAAAGCGATCCCACCGCTCGCGCAAACGCGGAGAAAGAAGTTGCTACCGAGCATGATCGCCTCGCTCACAAGCTGGATGAATTCGAGCTACGCCAGTTTCTTTCAGGCGAGAACGACCGCGCAAATGCGTTTGTCACGATTCACTCGGGCGCAGGCGGCACCGAGTCGTGCGATTGGGCGGACATGTTGCTGCGGATGTATCAGCGCTGGATCGAGCGAAGCGGCTTTAAATCGCAGACCGTGGACATTCAACAGGGGGAAGAAGTCGGGATCAAATCGGTTACTTTGCTCGTGACCGGCGAGTACGCTTATGGACATCTCCAAACCGAGCGCGGCGTGCATCGGTTGGTGCGTATTTCGCCGTTCGATGCAAACAAACGGCGGCATACTTCATTCGCTAGCGTGGATGTTGTCCCTGAAATTGCTGATACTGCTCCGATAGAGATCAGTCCTACCGACCTTGAGATCGACACGTTTCGCAGCGGTGGCAAAGGCGGCCAGAATGTGAACAAAGTCGAGACGGCCGTACGGATCTTGCATAAGCCGAGCGGAATTGTGGTTGCCTGCCAGGCCGAGCGCAGTCAGGGGCGGAATCGCGAACTGGCGCTAAAAATGTTGAAAGCGAAGCTCTACGAAATCGAGCAGGACAAGAAGCGCGCGGAAATCGATCGGCAATACGGAGAAAAGGGCGACATCGCCTGGGGCAGCCAAATTCGTTCTTACGTTTTCCAGCCCTATCAGATGGTAAAAGATCACCGAACCGGGGCGGAAACGAGCAACGTCCAAGCCGTGATGGACGGCGTCATCGACATGTTCATTCAGGCGAAGTTGCGGGGAGAGAAAGCGGCCAAGGGTGATAGGAGCGACAACGAAATTTAACAACGAAGAGATGTTCGCGTTGGTTTGCGATGTTTCGTCTAGTTCTCGTTAGGTTGTATGAGCGCTTCTTCTGGTGTCCTTCCTTCCGGCGCAGTTGTTGCCAGCAACGGCGAGTTAGCGTGGTGCCGACGGGACGTAGAGCAGGCCGTACACGCAGTCCGCGATTCTGGCCGTGCGATCCTCGGGGGTGAGGTCTGGCTCATCACGGGCGAGCACAGCTGGACTGGCTTAATCCCGCAACGGAGTGGCGGTCCGCCGAATGTTTGGTCGTGGACCACTGATGGCCGTTCGTCAGGCGAATCTTGGCGTGATTACTGTCGCCGCACCGCTGCTGAGAGTGTCCATAAACTCTGGGCGATGCCAGTTGAGCAGGACACGCCTCACGAACTAATTGAGAAATTACGATTCAACCTCACTCACGTTGAGGAGCCGGCGGAACCGTGACCAATCGCTGGCGTCAACCAGCGCTCGACAACAGTTTGCATTTCACATAACAAGCTAACGCGAGTTCAGGAGCTTTAACCGAAATCGCGGATCGAATTCTCCGCCGTTGTGTTTACGGCAGCAGGCGAGACAGGCGACTGCGCGACGTACACGACGTAGTCGCGGAAACTCCTGACGACAATTCGGACAGCGATAGACGAACCGCGCTGCATAAGTTCGGGCAGGAAACGGCAGATTGTGACAGCGTTTTTCGTCGTCGATTCCCAAATCCACGCATGCTTTTTGCCATTCGGCGCCGTGAGGTGGAATTCTCCGACGGCCATTGCGAAACTGGGCGAGAATATGCGCCAGTTCATGGCGCAAAGTGCGATCAATTTCGCCGGGATACTCGATTAACTGCGGGTTAAGCGAAATGAGTTTCTGCCGATAATCAGCGCGTCCGGCGGCTGTTTTGAGACACAAATTCCATTCGACGCGAAGTTCGTTCGCAATTCGCTGTGCACCGACTGTGCGCAACAAGTCGCGGGCGGTTTCTTCAAGACTAACATCTCTCTCGACATTGTTGTAGACGGGGGCGCCCGCCCCGGCATCGTGGAACGTCGCGAGGCGGCCGGGGTCAACCCCCCCGGCTACAGATGTACGACCAAACGCGAACTCGAGTTGCTTAAGCAACGGCATACGCGCTTTTTCGCGTGTTCAGGCGATCAACAATTTTTCGCACTGCGGCTCCAGCCGCTTTAATTTCGTCGCCCGTTGTCCATTTGCCTAACGAGAATCGAACTGCGGAGCGCGCGCTCTCCATCGGCAGACCCATCGCAAGCAAAACGTGCGATGCAACGACCGACCCCACCATGCAGGCCGAGCCGCTCGACGCACAGATGCCTTCCAGGTCGAGTGCGATGAGCAGCATTTCGGAATCGATTCCGAGTAGACTTATGTTCAGCGTGTTTGCCAGCCGAGGCGCGTTTGCACCGTTCTGTCTTGCGTCCGGCACGTTCTCCGCAATTCGTGTCCAAAGTTCGTCGCGCAATTTCCTCTGTCTCTCTTGCTCGTTCTCATGCTCTTGCTCTGCCCACTCCGCGGCCGCTGCCATTCCCACAATTGCAGCAACATTTTCTGTTCCAGGCCGTCGCTCATTTTCGTGAGCGCCACCGAACATGATCGGCTGGATCGAGCGACCGCTGCCCAAGAACAGGAATCCTACGCCCTTCGGTCCGTAAAATTTGTGCGCGGCAAAACTGGCGGCGTCGACGAGGGAAAGGTCAGTGTCGATTTTGCCGAACGATTGCACCATATCACTGTGCAGCAGGACACCGCGCTCGCGACATATCCTTGAAATTTCGGGGATCCGCTGAATGACGCCTGTCTCGTTATTGGCAGTCATGATCGAAACGAGCCTTGTCTCAGGCCGGATTGCGTCGGCAAGCTGATCAATGTCGATGATTCCGTCGCGTGAAACGTTCAGCCACGTTACTTCAAAACCTTCACGTTTTTCCAAATGTTCGACAGCGTTTAGCACGGCGTGATGCTCGGTCCTGGCCGAGATCACGTGACCACCACGCTCCATGCGACAGCGCGCGAGGCCGAAGACGGCGAGATTGCATGACTCCGTTCCGCCGCTCGTGAAAACAATTTCGTTCGGTTTGATGCGTAGTAACGTGGCCAGTTTGTCGCGCGCATTGTCAATTGCGGCGCGCGCTTCGCGTCCGGCCGCGTGAACGCTCGATGGGTTCCCAAAGTGTTTGTCGAGATACGGCAGCATCGCCTCGCGCGCTGCATCGCAAAGCGGCGTCGTTGCGTTGTAATCCAGATATATCATCGATTCTTAATCCTATTCCGGCGCTTGCGGTTGCTCATGCTCGATCGCGCCGGAGCGGCAGATGCGCGCATATTCATTCGCGATTCATCGCGTGTTGTGGTGGCTGGCTTCTTTCGCTTTTGTATGATCGCAATTTCTTTTTCCTCGTAATAAACGAGCGAGTTCGGCGGAACGCTCTTTGTCAGAAAAACATTCGCGCCGATGGTGGAATTGGCGCCAATCACAGTGTCGCCACCCATGATCGTGGTACCGGCATAAATACAAACGCCGTCTTCAATTGTCGGATGGCGTTTTTTCCCGCGTAACGCTCGTCCCGCCCCGAGCGAGCGCGCTATGAACGACACGCCTTGATAGAGTTTCACGTGTGATCCGATTTTGGTGGTCTCACCAACGACAACCCCCGTTCCGTGATCGATAAAGAAATGCGAGCCAATTTCTGCCCCAGGGTGAATGTCGATCCCCGTGCGGCTGTGCGCCCATTCAGTCATGATGCGCGGAACCAGAGGGACTTTATCGTACAGCAGGTGCGCCATTCGATAAATCGCGATGGCTTCCAGCGCGGGATAAGCGAGAATGATCTCCTCGTAACTCTTCGCAGCCGGATCGCCTTCGTAAGCCGCATCAATGTCTGTCCAAAGAAGACGACGCACGCCCGGTAAGCCCTTCAAGAATCTGCTCAATACTTCTTCGGCTTTCGCTTCAGCCCCTTCATCTGGCGGGATCTTGCCGAGGCTCCGACAAATTTCCGTTTTCAATCGTGCGTGTAAGTTTCTAATGCGAATGCGTGTTCTGTCGGCCAGATCTTCCGAACTCACCAGCGCTTCGCTGCGAAAGCCCGGAAACATCAGGCTCAGCAATTCGGCACACGCCGCTTCGACAGACAGGCGAGACGGGAGCGTGGCGGCGGCGTCGAGATAATTGATGCCGCCTGTTTCGCCGTACGTCTGAAGCAGGTCGTCAACCGCGTCGCGGTTCGTTGAGTCCATCCAGGAAATATGCGCCTGCTCGTAGGTGAAAAAAAGCGAAAGTATGGAGATGAGTCGTCATGATGGAAAACTTCCGCCTATGGCAGAGCCAAATGATCGGCTCTCCCGTGCCAAGGTTTGGGCACTACAGTAACTTTAAGGTCACCAGATGAGCGCGCGGCTGAGCGATTACGATTATGACTTGCCACGTGAACTGATCGCGCAGCGACATCCGCGGCGCCGCGAGGATTCTCGAATGATGGTGCTGCACCGCGACGCTCAAAGAATCGAGCACCGCCAATTCCATGACCTGAAAACATTTTTGCAATCGAGTGATCTTGTTGTTTTGAACGATACGCGAGTGATGCCTGCGCGACGGTACTCCGATGACGGCACCATTGAGTTCTTGTTTCTCGAACGCTTGGGCCCGCAGCGATGGAAATGTCTCGTCAAACCCGGCCGTAAAATGCGCGTTGGCGGTACTTCAACCATCAATCGTGCGGCATTGCGCGTAGAGGAAGTCACGCCTGATGGCGAGCGCATCGTGGAGTTAAGCGAAGACGTCGATCTTTATTCTGGTGGATCGATGCCATTGCCGCCTTACATCCGAAGACAGAGCGACGCCGAGGACGCGGCGCGTTATCAGACTGTCTTTGCGCACGCACCTGGCGCAGTCGCAGCTCCGACGGCGGGACTTCATTTTACTCCAGAGATTTTAAGCGAAATTCGCCACACATTTGTAACGTTGCACGTCGGAGCCGCCACATTTCTGCCGGTACGCTCAGAGGAGATTGCGGAGCATCGCATGCATACCGAGCGTTTTTGCATCTCGCCTTCCGCAGCCTCCGGGATCAATGATGCTGAACGGATCGTCGCCGTGGGCACTACGGTGGTGCGCGTATTGGAATCGGCGAGACGCGAAGATGGAAAACTCGTCGCCCAGGAAGGCTCCACGGATATTTTCATTTATCCGCCATACCGATTTCGAGCCGTCGACGTTCTGTTGACGAATTTTCATTTGCCACGTTCGACTCTGCTCATGTTGGTGAGCGCGTTTGGTGGACGCGAGTTCTTGCTGCGTGCCTATCAGGAGGCAATTCGCGAACGTTACCGTTTTTACAGCTACGGCGATTGCATGCTGATCCTGTAAAAGGAATCAACCACGAATGAACACGAATTGACACGAATCATTGAAATGCCGAAATCCGAAACACAAAGTAGAACGAGAGGCCCGCTAATCATGCGGATAGACGCGAAAGCAGGAACAGAAAGGTCATTGGCGTTAATTTTCGTGATTCGCGGGCTAATCCCTCTTCTTTCTTATTTGTGTTAATTCGTGTTCATTCGTGGTTAAAAGATTCCAATGCCTGAGGAACCCAGAGGCGAACTGGTTATTCAAACGATTGCGATGCCTACGGACACCAATCCAAATGGCGACATTTTCGGTGGATGGTTGACCTCGCAAATGGACCTGGGCAGTGGAATTCTTGCGGCGAAAACCGCGAAAGCACGCGTTGTTACGGTAGCGATGGAGGGAATGTCGTTTCTCGAGCCGGTGCGGGTAGGGGACACAGTCAGATGTTATGCGCGAGTAGACAGAATCGGGCGAACTTCGATGACCATTCCAGTGGAAGTATGGGTAACACGTTACATGACGGGCGAGGAACGCCGCGTTACGCACGGCGTCTTTACACTTGTCGCCGTCGATGAATCCGGGAAACCGATTCCAGTAAAGAAAAATGAACCGCGAATGGACACGAACGGTTGAAATGCCGAATACCGAATGAGCAAGGAATGACGAAGCCCGAATGAAGAAACCGCTTCACTGCTTCAACGCTTCAACGGTTTAACGTGGCGAAGCCATGGTGCCCTTCGCTTATCTCTTCGAACGGTTTCCCTCGTTCGGACAAACATTCTGCTATCGCGAAGTTGCGGAGCTTTACCGACAAGGCGTTGCGCCGCCAATTTTCTCGATCCGAAATCCGAAAGACGAGCCGACGCAGGATTGGGACTCACGCATCGTCGAGCGTGTGCATTACTTGCCAGAAGAGAGGGAACTGCTTGATGATGTTCAACGGGCTTCAAAAAAAGGAAGACTCACTCCAGCAATCATTGGTGCCCTTGATGAGTGGGGCCGACGCACGGATTTTCTTCGCCCTTATCAGGCTGTTTATGTTGGCTTGCGCCTGCAGGAGCGAGGAATTCACCATGTTCATGCGCACTTCGCTGGCATGGCGGCGCGTACCGCTTTCTGGATCGCCAGATTCTTTCCAATCACATTTAGCTTTACCGGGCATGCTAACGACATCTTCGCGCCAAGGGATTTCGAAATTGGCCTGATCAAGCTCATTCAAACGGCGCGGGCAGTTATTACTGAAACTGATTACGCGGAGAAATTCCTGCGAGAACGTTTCCCGGAATGCGCCGATCGAATCTATCGCATTCACAATGGGTTGAATCTCGCTGAATTCAGGCGCGCGACTTTCCCTTCCGATCCGCCATTAATCGTTGCAATCGGTCGTTTGATCGCAAAAAAAGGTTTTGCCAGTTTGATTCGGGCCTGTGCATTACTCGTTGAGCGCGGGCGATCGTTTGGATGCGAAATCTTCGGCGGGGGTCCGCTTGAAAGCGAGTTACGCGAGCAGATCGCGAAATTAGGATTGCAGGAGCGCATTCAGTTACCCGGCGCCAAACCGCAACACGAGATTCGGCAGCGCCTCGCCGATGCGAGCGTTTTTGTGATGCCGAGTGTACCCGAGGCTGACGGAGGGATGGACAATTTGCCGACCGTGATCATGGAAGCAATGGCGACTGGCTTACCGGTGGTTTCGACCAAGATCGGTGGGATTCCGGAAATGGTAGTTGAGAATGAAACAGGTTTTCTCGTCCGACCGGAGGATGCTGTGGCGCTCGCTGGGGCGATTGAAAAGGTAACTAACGACCGATCGTTAGGGCAAAGACTTGGTCAGGCCGGTTATGAGCGCGCGCAAAGATTGTTTTCAATTGAGAACAACGTGAAAGAATTGTGTGCGCTGCTGCCCGCAGCTAAGACAACCGCCGCTACAGCAAATCGCGGACGCGATTGACTGCGTGCAGGTAAACGTGATGCGGTCCGCCGCGCATCAGTTCTTCGCTCATCAGACTCACTGGATCATTTTTTTCTGCGGGCATTAATTGAGGCATACGCTTTTCACCCGGTTTTCCTCGTGAAACTTCGAGAAGGTCTCCGCCTTTGGCGTGAGAGACCAAAAATTCCACCTCGGGCGTTGCCATCGCAACTTCACCGATCGGTTCTCCCGGCCGTTCACGCAGTTCGACGTCGATGTTACTGCCAAGCGAACCAACGAATGAGAGCCTGTTTGCCACATCTGTTTTCTCACTTTGCCAGTTTAATTGTGCCGCAAGCCAGCCAGCAAAAAGGACCGCCGTCGATCGGAACCCTGGGGCGAAATCAATTCGTACGGACTTTATCTTGGCAAAATGGTGATGCGAGGCGGGATGATCGAAGAATTGCGCCAGCGCGAAGCGGACACTATCCAAGCGTGTCCAATTTAGGTCGCAAAAAACGATGCGCTGATTGGCTTCCTGTTCCGCGGATTCTAACAGACGCATTTGTGCACGAAAATCGTCCCAGCCCTGACTGTCGTAGATGACTCGATCGACCCACGCCCAAAGCTGGGAATCCATCGGCTCATGGAATTCCTCCTGCCACCAGAGGTAAAACGGCAGGTCGGAATCAAGGTGGGAGAAAACAATGCTTGGCAATAAGGTCGTGCAACCGCCCCTGAGCAGGAATGAAATTTGTTCCGAGCAAACCTGCTTGCTCCCTGCGCCGCTAACGTGACAATGCGCACTGATCCAGGCGTCGACACGGTTTTCTTTTGCTTTGCAGTCCACTTCAATGACGATGGCCCGACATGCGTGGCTCTCAGTAATGTTTGCCATCAACTGCGTGTTTCTGTTCAGCGAACCCGCTTCCTCACTGTAAACGGCAAGATTGACCAGCGACGCACGAGTCATTGCGCCTTTACCTTCCTGCCAAAGTTTTTTCAACTCCTGATCGATCTTGCTGATCTCAACCGGAAGGCCTAACGAGTATTCTTCAGTGATCGCAGGCATTGGTTAGAGTCTCCTCCATGCGCGACCGTCGCGGGCGAGCAAATCATCCGCCGCTTCAGGTCCCCACGATCCCGCAGGATAACAGAACAGCTTCGGCGCGTCCTTCTTCGCATGCCAGGCCTCCTCAATGGGATCGATGAAAGCCCATGCTTCCTCGACTTCGTCGCGGCGCGCAAAGAGCGTGGCATCGCCGCTCATCGCATCCAGCAGCAAACGTTCGTACGCTTCCGGACTCGCTTTCCCGAAAGAGGTTCCGTAATGAAAATCCATTTTCACCGGCTCGATGCGAAAACTTGTGCCCGGCACCTTGGCATGGATGCGCAGCGAGATTCCTTCGTCCGGTTGAATTCGAATCACCAGGACGTTCACATCACGCAAATCCTTGTTAAAGAGTACGTCCGGCGCCTTCTTAAAATGAATGGAAATGTCCGTGGCCGATTTCGGCAGTCGCTTACCGACGCGCATGTAGATCGGCACGTCTGCCCAGCGCCAGTTGTCGATGTATAGTCGAAGCGCCACGAACGTTTCCGTTTGTGAATCCGGGTTGACGTTTTTTTCCTGGCGGTAACCTACGACCGGCTCACCGTTAATTGCCCCTTTAGAGTATTGAGCGCGGACCACGTTGGAGGCGATTTCGTTGTGCGACCAACGACGCAGGGATCGCACTACCTTCACCTTTTCGTCGCGAATACTGTCTGCGCTCAGGTCTGTCGGCGGCTCCATGGCGACAAGGCAGAGAAGTTGTAGCAGATGATTTTGCACCATGTCGCGCAGCGCACCCGCATGTTCGTAATACCCGGCGCGATTTTCTACTCCGAGTGTTTCCGCCGCCGTAATCTGGACGTGGTCGATGTAGTGCGTGTTCCAGAGCGGCGCGAAGATCGCGTTTGCGAAGCGCAGAACCAGGATGTTCTGCGCAGTTTCCTTGCCGAGAAAATGATCGATTCGGTACGTCTGTTCTTCGCTAAAAGAATTCCGGATGACGCGATTGAGCTCTTCCGCTGAGGCGAGATCAGTCCCGAAAGGCTTTTCGATGATTACACGAGCCCAGCTTCCTTTGCAGGTTTGATTCAACCCGGTTGCTTTCAGATGCTTAAGAATCGGCTCGAATTGATCGGGGGAAGCCGCAAAATAAAAAAGACGATTACCGCGGGTGCCGTGGTTCTTATCGATTTCATCAAGCCGCTTGGCCAACGTTTCATAACCAGACTCATCTTCGAACTCGCTTTGATGATAAGAAATCGATTGCGCAAAGTTCTTCCAAATTTCATCGCGCACTGGTTGTCGCGAAAACTTTCGCGTGGAATCCTCGAGATCGTGCCGCAATTCGTCGTCAGTTTTTGGCCTGCGCGCGAAGCCGACAATCATCACAGCTGGCGGCAGGTCGCCATCGGCGGCGAGGTTATATAATGCGGGGACCAGTTTCCGGTGGGTGAGATCGCCGGTGGCTCCGAAGATTACAACCGTGCATGGCTGCGGCACGGCGCGCGCGGACAAACCTTCGCGCAGAGGATTTGGTTCCGGCTCAGCTGCTCGATTCATCGTATCTCCAAACTACGCAAATTTTCACTCGCGGCATCGACATCTTGCCGGCGCTTTTCTAAGGCATCGTTGAAAGCGATGCCACGATCAAATCGGCAACGGAAATCTTCTCGTTAGGTCGACGACTTTTCGATGCACTTTCTCCAGCGCGTCGGCATCGGTGCGATTCGCGAGCGCTTCAGCAAGCAGGTCCGCGATCTCCAACATTTCCTCCTCCTTCATGCCGCGCGTTGTGACTGCGGGCGTGCCGATCCGGATACCGCCCGGCTTGAAGATCGGGTAGGTATCGAATGGGATCCCGTTTTTGTTCACGGTGATGCCGGCCCGGTCGAGAACTTCCTGTGCTTCTTTGCCATTAATTTCCTTCGGGCGAAGATCGACGAGCATCAAATGATTATCGGTGCCTCCTGAGACGATGCGGTAACCATGTTTGGCCAGGCCTGCGGCAAGCGCTTTGGCATTCAGAACGACTTGCCGTTGGTATTCGCTGAACTGCGGTTGGAGCGCTTCATGAAAGCAGACGGCTTTCGCTGCGATCACATGCATGAGCGGGCCGCCCTGCACGCCGGGGAAAACAGTCGCATCGATCGTCTTGGCGAATTTCTCTTCGCACATGACAATGCCGCCACGCGGTCCGCGCAAACTCTTGTGCGTTGTGGTGGTGACAAATTGCGCGTGCGGGATTGGACTGGGATGCTGACCGCCCGCTACGAGACCTGAGATGTGCGCCATGTCGACGAACAAAATCGCGCCAACCGAATCCGCGATTTGGCGGAGTCGCGGAAAATCGATGACACGCGGGTAAGCCGAGGCGCCGGCAGTGATCATTGCTGGACGGACTTCTTCGGCTTGCTTTTGCAACGCGTCGTAATCGATCTGCTCGGTCTTTTCGCTAACGCCGTACTGCGAGACGGCGTAAAATTTGCCGGAGAAATTCGCGGGATGGCCGTGCGTCAGATGTCCGCCATGCGCAAGATTCATAGCCAGAATCTTGTCACCGGGTTTGAGCATGGCGAAGTAAACCGCCATGTTGGCTTGCGCGCCGCTGTGCGGTTGCACATTTACGTGCTCGCAGCCAAACAACCGTTTTGCGCGATCAATGGCCAGTTGCTCGGCAATATCGACATTCTCACAGCCGCCGTACCAGCGCTTTCGCGGGTAACCCTCGGCATACTTGTTTGTCAGCACACTGCCCTGCGCCTCCATGACTGCGCGGCTGGTGAAATTCTCAGATGCAATCAATTCGATGTTATCGCGCTGGCGTTTTTCCTCAGCCATGATGGCATCGAAGATTTCCGGGTCGACTCTGCGCAAAGCGTCGCCGTAACGAGGCTGAGGTTTCGAACCGATTGATCCAGTTTCGATGTGGTGGGGAAGATGGTCCATTGCATACGAAGATAGCTCGCGCGCTCGCGCCGCACCAGGCCGTACTAGCTCACCCTGTTCCACGAATGCGAGTACGCTGGGCAGGGCGTTTCTTATAATGCGAGCGCAGTGTTCATATACTTCGCGACCAAGCCCGATCGGGTCCGGCACGTCGCGCCAGACCGTGGTGCCTGCCTCTTCAAACTCGCGAAGCAAAAATGATTTTTCAGCACCCTTAGGAAACAATGTTTGGATTGTTTCAAGGTGCGCGCCAGTCATGGCAAAAATATGTGTCGCCTGATCGACCAGCGCCGCAGTAAGTGGTTGACTGCGTAGATTGCTAATGTCTGCGCCTGCTTCTGCGCAGACCTCTACCGCATAGAGGCTCGGCGGTTGTCCGCGCACCGCGTGGACACCGGCCGATACTACTTCGATGTCCTTTCGGTTTCCGAGCAGACGACGAAAAAACCCTTCCGCAATCGGGCTGCGGCAGATATTACCTGTGCAGACAAAGAGGACGCTTTTCACAATTTGGAAAGCGCGAGCGCGTCTTCAACCTAGAGTCGAACTGGTCCAAGTCAATTTCGCCTTGGAAAGAACGACGGTTCCGTACCTCTTTTGGCGCCGTGGGCGCTATCTCATTCGCACGCTGGGACAGGAGCCCAGGGTTCATAGTTTCCCAACGTAGCAGCGCCGAAACCGCGATTCATTGCGGCTTCAATGAAACGCGCTTTCGGCGCTTGTTCGTACGATGGTTTTGATTCCTCGGGCTTTGCCACAGACTGGCGTGAGACAGCGCTATTTGCGCTAAAAACGTAATACGAAAGCCTCGCGATTCGTTTCGTTTTATCCGCGAGGCAATTGCAGCCTGAACTTGTGCCAGAGGTACAAAACTAAAATCGCTCCAATGATGGACACAATTAATCCTCCGAGATGAAATTTGCCGCCGGCGCTTGGCGGATAAAACAAGTGAGTCACGGCGCCGCCGATAATCGAGCCGACAATACCGAGCACGATTGTCCATGTGATCGATAGATGGGTGTGCATCAAAGCCTTGGCGACACAACCCGCAATGAAGCCGACAAAGATATACCAGATGAGATGAAGCATATTCTCGTTGTAACTTCTCCGATTCGGAAATTCAACCCGTAGCAATAGCAAAACTGCCGATCGGACGCGATGAAAAAGAAACGACGAATGACAAATGCCGAATGACAAAGGAAGCCCGAACAGTAAATGACAAACGATTAGAAGCGCGCTTTTGGGTTTTGCATTTTGTAATTGCTCATTCCTTCGACATTCGGATTTCGTCAATCTCATCACTTGACGCTTCTCGCAGAGGCGTCTTGCCGCTATTATCCGAGGCGGAATGACCATCGACACGCTGCGCCAGGTGCCGTTGTTCGAATCGCTCGATGACGAGGCAGCGGTGGAATTATGTGAATTGTTGGAGAGTATCGACTGCAAAGAAAACACGTTTTTGTTTCGCACCGGAGACGAGGGAGACGCGATGTATTTAATCGAGCTGGGTAAAGTCCGCATTTGCGTAAAGGGCGCAGACGGACGCGAGATGACGCTCACGGAGTTGAGCCGCGGCGATTTTTTCGGCGAGATGGCGCTGCTGGATGGCCAACGGCGTTCCGCCGACGCGATTGTCGCGGAAGAGGCACGCCTGGCTGTGCTTTCGCGCGAACATTTTCTTTCCTTCATGCGCAGCAGCCCCAACGTCGCGCTGGAAATGCTCACCGCGCTGGCCAATCGGTTGCGGCACACGGATGAACTTTTGCGCCGCAGCGCTACGCGCAATGTCAATGTTGAGGAAGCGGCGCGGCTTACGTTCGCAGATCGCGCGGCGGACATTATTGCAGAGTTTGGCGGTAGCTGGAAATTCATCATTGCCGCAGTGGTCTTTTTCAATGCGTGGGTGCTTATAAATTTGCTGCTTGCGAAGAGCGCCTTCGATGCTTATCCCTACCTGCTACTTAGTACTGTCATTAACATGCTTGCAGTCTTGCAGGCACCGATCATTTTGATGTCGCAGAATCGGCAAGCTCACAAGGATCGTCTTCGTTCGGAAATCGATTATCAAGTCAATTTGAAGAACGAATTGGCGTTGAACGAGATACTCGACCGCTTAAGGACCCTCGAGCAGGATTGTTTGCGGCTCGCACAGAAAAGCGTTGCAGAACAAAAGCCAGGCGACTCCAAACCCAGAGACAGTCTCTAACGCTTACAGCCGATCGCCGGATGAATGGGTCTGATTATTATCAATTTTGTCCATGAAAAATTTTCGAGTATTTGCGTTGGTCGCGTCAGCTTTGATCACTTTGTTCCCAGGCTGTAGTTCTGGTCCGAGTCCCGAGCAGCAGGCGCGCGAGGCAGACCAGGAGAGGGAAGCCCAGCGGCAACAGGCTGATTTTCGCAAGGGTCTTCCTCCGGTAGCTAATCCCGGCCAAGGCTATTAGACATTCGTCATTCGTCATTCAAAATGATGAATGCGTTCACGCTGGAAACGAATCCGGTATCGCCTCGAATGGTTCGGCCTTCTTCTGGCAACTAAACTGATTCCGTTATGCTCGCGAAAGGTCTGCTATCACCTTGCCCAGGTGGCCGGAGGCTTGCTGAGCCTGCTGGATAGGCATCGATACCACGTCGCGCGGAGCAACCTGGAGGTCGCACTTGGCGATCAATTGTCTCCCCGAGAGCGCCGCAAGGTTATCCGTGAATCATTTCAACATTTCGCGCGGACCATGGTTGATTTGCTGTGGAGTCCGCGCCTGACGCCGCTGAACTTCCTTTGGTATATCGACCTGCAAAACTTCGAAGAGACCATGCGTGGCACGGGGCAGCAACGGAGCATCATCATCGCGTGCTACCACTACAGTAACTTCGAATGGCTCAGCCTGGCCTGTGGGTTCCTGGATCTCAAAGGCACGATCATCTCGCAGGAATTTAAGAACTCATTGCTCGATGGGATTTTCAAAAGGCTGCGTGAACAATCGGGGCATGAGTTCGTGCCACGCGAGCGCGGAATCACCCGCCTTTACAAGGTGTTGCGGCGAAAAGGACGCACTGCGCTGCTGGTCGATCTCACCGTGCCACCCAGCCAGGGCGCAGTCGCGATTGATTGTTTTGGATTAAAAACATGCGTGACTTCCGCGCATGCCTGGTTGGCCGAACGCGCTGGTGTCCCGGTAATTCCGGCCCATTGCGAACCGCTGCCGAATGGGCGTTACAGGCTCGTCTTCCATCCCAAGATCAACGCCACTGCCGATATGTCCCAGCAGGAGATCGCCCAGGCATGTTGGAATTCGTTTGAACCGTATGTCCGAAAGACCCCGGCGCCCTGGCTCTGGATGTCTAAACATTGGCGCTATCTTCCTGCAAACGCCGATCGGCCTTACCCGTTCTATGCAAATTTCTATCGGCCATTCGAAGACATGCTTGAGCACGAAACGGCTGGAAGTCTTACAGAAGGCAAGGAAGAAAACGAAAGCTGAGTTAAGCTTGGATGCGGACGATTTCGTTCCTTGTTTACCTCTGTTAGTCTCTTTATCCCACAGGCTGGCCGCTTCGCTGTGCCAAGCTGTAGCCGGGATCCGTGATCCCGGCTCGCCAGGGGCCGGTTCTTGGACGCCGGCATCGGCGCTTCCGGAGACGGTATTCTCGCCGAGACCCTGCGTTTGGCGATCAGCTTGCGACATTCACCGGTACAACTTGATTCGATCATCTTCGCAGCTTAAGCGTTTCGCGTCATGAGACGTTCGTCAGCCTCGGCTACTAGCGAATTATTGCGCGCTCACTGCGCGGCGATTGCAAAGGAGGAGGCTGTACTGCGTGAGGGTGGTAGCAAGGCTGGTCACGATCGTCAGCGAAAGATGAATCGGCTGCCGGTGCGAGAACGACTCGGTCGCTTACTCGACAAAGGGTCGCCTTTCTTCGAAATCGGCCTTTGGGCGGCTTACAAGATGTACGAGGAATGGGGAGAGATCCCGGCGGCCGGAGTTGTGGTGGGCATAGGTAACGTCGAGGGCGTTCCGTGCATGATTATCGCTAACGACGCCACCGTAAAAGCTGGCGCTTTCTTTCCGCAAACAACTAAGAAGGTGATTCGCGCTCAGCGGATAGCCTTCGAGTGTTCGCTTCCCATTATTTATCTGGTCGATTCCGCAGGCGTGTTCCTTCCGATGCAGGATGAAATTTTTCCGGACGAGGACGATTTCGGCCGCATCTTTCGGAATAACTCGGTTATTTCAGCAGCTGGAATTCCTCAGTTTGCCGCAATCATGGGTAACTGCGTAGCCGGAGGCGCCTATCTTCCTGTTTTGTGTGACAAGATTTTAATGACAAAAGGAAGCGGCTTGTATCTGGCGGGTCCTTCTCTGGTGAAGGCAGCGATCGGGCAGGTTGTCGATGCGGAAGAACTAGGCGGCGCACAGATGCATGCCGAAATTAGTGGGACGGTAGATTTTTTCGAAAAGGAGGATCCGTCCTGCCTGAAACGTCTTCGTTCTCTCGTTGGATTGTTGCCCGAAGCGAAAGAAGCCAAAACATCGAGGGCGCTGAAGGAAACATTCAAACCGGCGAAAGACCCCGATACTGTTTATGATCTGATCAGCTTCGATGGGCAAAAGCAGTACGACGCCCGCGATCTGCTGGCCACTGTTGTGGACGAAAACTCTATCGAAGAATATAAGGCCGACTACGGGAAGACAATCGTCACTGCATATGCACGCATCAGCGGACGCCCAATAGGAATTGTCGCTAACCAACGTTTGCAGGTCAGGACCAAAAAAGAAGGAATTCAAATGGGTGGCGTCATTTATTCCAAAAGCGCCGATAAGGCGGCGCGTTTTATCATGGACTGCAATCAATCCAGCTTGCCCATCATTTTTTTCCAGGATGTTACCGGCTTCATGGTGGGCCGTGACGCGGAACAAAGTGGGATCATTCGAAGTGGCGCGAAACTCGTGAACGCCGTAAGCAATTCCATGGTGCCGAAGATCACGGTCGTTGTGGGTGGGTCATTTGGCGCAGGAAACTATGCGATGTGCGGCAAGGCATACGATCCGCGGTTTATCGTTGCATGGCCTACCGCGCGGTACGCGGTAATGGGCGCGGCCCAGGCCTCGGACACTGTGTTTGCGATTCTCGCGCGCGCCCGGGAGCGAGGTGACAAAAAGGCGACGCAGGAAGAACTGGAAGAGCTCCGTATAAAAGTGAAGCAGAGTTACGAAGAGCAAACCGACATCCGCTACGGCGCTGCACGCGGCTGGGTGGACGCAATTATTCAGCCGCACGAGACCCGCGATGTTCTGGTTCGTTTGTTGCAATATGTCACCCGCCGGAAGCCTAAAGGAGTTTTCCATACCGGTGTTATCCAGGTTTAATTCGACATTCCTCTCATGCCTGTCATTCTGATTGAAAAGCGAACGCCGCAAATAACTGTTCTGAGTCTCAATCGACCAGAACGCCGGAACGCGTTAACGATTGAGTTGCTCAGCGAACTAAACGCCGCCATCAAGATCGCTTCCGATCAAGCGCAGGAGCGGGTGATCATTCTGCGCGGAGCAGGCGCAGCCTTTTGCGCCGGTCTCGATCTGAAGGAAGCGGCCGACCAGACAAAGGTACATGCGACAGCCGAGATGGTCGCGAACACATTGATAGCAATCAGCCAAACGCGTCTCATCACAATCGCGGCAGTGCACGGGGCGGCGGTCGCCGGCGGCGCCGGGATTATGTCGGCGTGCGATTTTGTCGTCGCAGCGCAAGGCACGAAAATCGGTTATCCGGAGGTGCGACGTGGACTGGTCGCCGGGCTGGTGATGACTTTCCTGCGTCGGCAGGTAGGCGAGCGAAACATGCGCGAACTGTTGTTAAGTTCCGAATTAATCGACGCGGGCCGTGCAAAGGAAATCGGGCTGGTGAATCGTGTTGTTGCGCAAGCTGATTTGATGAATGAAGCGCAAACGTTTGCGCAATCGGCTCTGCAGGGCGCCCCCGGCGCCTTGGCCCAAACAAAGAGATTGATCGAGGAACTTTGGTCGAGCTCTGTGAAAGAAGATGTCGAACTTGCGCTGAAGTATCACATGCAAGCACGCGAATCGGAAGAAGCGCTTGAAGGCATAGCCGCCTTTAATGAAAAGCGGAAGCCAAAATGGGTGAGTTAAAGCGCACTCGTAGCCGGTGATCCCCGTGTGCCGGCATCATCGATGCCGGCTACAACATGGATGGCTGCTTATTCGAGTAATTCCTCCGGCCAGGACGTGAGTGGCAGGACTAGGCAGGCTGCGGCGGCGGAGCAACCGCTACCCCTGGCGAAGCCGCAGGACCTTGATACTGCGCATTGCCGAAGCCGAGGATCAGAAAGAAAATAAACGGAAGCAGGAGCAAACCAATCCCAAATCCCGCACCTTTCCCGAAGCTCTTTGCTATGTCGATGCAAAGGATGATCCAGATGATGAGATTTATGAATGGAATGAACATCAGGATCACCCACCAACCAGGCCGGCCCGCGATCTTGCACAAAAAATAGGTGTTTAAGATTGGAATAATCGATGCCCATCCTGGTTGTCCGGCCTTTGTGAAAATTTTCCAAAGCCCCGCAATCATCACAATGACGAATCCGAGCCAGCAGATCCAGAAGACTGGACCGGGGGGGATTGCCCTGTTATGAGTATGAATACTGGACTTGTGCCAGCAGTGACAGAGGATGAATTAAGAGATTTTGCATAGGTGATATCGTGTTAGTTAAGGGGTTGAAGGGTCACGTCTAACAAGCTGCGTCTTGCCGGGCAAGCAAAATCTTTAACTCTTGTCTTTGTGCGGTTCTGCTAGGCTGGAAGCCATCGGCTTGCTACAGTTTGTGATACGCGTATAACAACGATATCAATAGCGGAATTCATCGCCGCTGAATGTTGTCCGGCAGAATCCTACCTGGCGAATAGTCGGAATCTGTCCACTTCTGTTTGGAGCAATGCTCCTTCGGAAACAGGGCGTCTCCTTTCGTAAATCCACGAAAAATGAAGTGACAGCAGCATTACTTTTGTGGTTTAGCACACTCACCAAACGGTGGCGGCGATATTATCGTTATGGAACCCGCGGCCTCACCTTTGATCAGTCAGCACTAACCTCAGTTGCGATAGGAGCATCGTAAATATGGAACCTACAGAGTCGATGAGCGTTCGCGCAGTTCGTTCACGGGAATTGAGCGGTCTCCCGTCGAGTTGGGCGATGGCTAGTAGCGGCAATCGCCTAGCGACGCGATAACTGCGTGCGTCGGCAACGCATGAGTTTCTCGCATCGAGTTGATGCTTTGTAATGCGCTGCTCGCCAAGTCGCCGTTCGCTTCGGCGTTGTTCGCGAATGTGAGAATCAACGAGATGCCTGAAGCTATTCTCAATCTGATCCCGACCGAATAACAGAAACTTTCCATTCATGATCTGGCCTCCCATCATTCAGTAGCAGTGCGATTAGAAGCTTTTCAATTTCAGTCGCCTCTTCTACTGAAACACAAATGCATCGAATTTGCTTCGACGTCCGGATGTTTAGGCTACGGGGTTGAGCGGCAGCTAAACAAACAGAGTGACTGACCTCGCTCACGAGAATTCAGATCGAGTCGAACTGTAGAGAATCTCTCTACCAAAAAGCCGCAGGATTCATAGAACCCTGCGGCTTTACTTGTGATCTCCCGGACGCGTGCGGACTCAGTCTAAGAGAACCACGTGATCAATCATACGCAGATCGCCTGTATTCGTATAATAGACGCGCACACGGGCACCAGGTTTGATCGCGGTTTGGACGACCTGGCCTGTCTTGTTCAGGACGTGGCCACGTCCGTTCAGAACATAACGACCCGGGTTTTTCGCGTTGTCTTGGCGTACGACCAGCGTCTTGATGGGCTGATAAATGGCCGCCGCCCCGTCCTCTGCCGTCATGTTGATGATCGCCCCTGTTACCGTTACCGGTTCTGTGGTTGTTTGGTTTTTGTTCGTCGAGTTCGGTTGGGCGAATGCCAACGGAGCAAGTAGCAAGCCCCCGATCGTGACAATTGTTTTTTTCATAATGCCTCCTCTTAATGTTGATTTGTTAATCATGTTCTACTGGCCAGAGATTCCGGACATAATCTCAACTGGACAAGAGCCAGTTCGTGTCTTTACCACAGGCCACTTTTGCCTAGCTTGCTGCCAGGCTAGAAACGCTCATCAAAAGGCGGTGCCCTGTGGCGGTCCTTCAATAGTCCACCGTTGGTGACCTGCGGTCAGCGTCAGATATTAGGCATTGCTCAATCGCGAGATATGAAGCATGAATCTGGGCTTGTCACCATCAGAATGAAAGAGCACTACTTCGATGATTTGAAAGTTGGTGACCGCTTCAGATCTGAGCCCTTAAAGGTCACGGAGAAGCAGGTTATCGAGTTCGCGCACAAGTTCGATCCGCAGATGTTCCATCTGAATCGGAAGACCGCCGAGCGAACACTTTTCAAAGGACTGATCGCGAGCGGCTGGCATACCGCTGCCATCACAATGAGGCTCTTTGTGCAAACATTGAACTTCGCCGAAGGCGCCATTGGGCTCGGCGTCGATGAATTGCGTTGGCCTAACGCAGTGCGGCCGGGCGACGCGCTCACAGTTGAAACGAAGATTGTCGATCTAAGGCCGTCACGGTCCAGACCGACTCACGGGATCATTCGCCTGCGTAATGTGACCACGAACCAGCGCGGAGAGATTGTCCAGACGATGCTGGCCAGCGCCTTGGTGCCGAGTCGGACCGAGGCCTGAGACAACGAGACTATTGACCACTGCCCACCTGCGAGAGGCCGGCACGCCAAAGAATTGTGAACGTTTAAACGAGGACTCGCATTTTTCATAAGATGGAGGCAATATTTTTCAGCATTGTGAAACGACTGGCCCGCACAATTCTCGTTTGTTCGTCGATCTTTACCCTGCTTAGCGCGACTGCGGTCGTGGAGGCGGGGCCTTTCGAAGACTTTTTTAAATCGATACGCAGCTCATTTGCGCGCGCAACGCCAAAACCGCGAGCGGCCGAATCGCCGCAACCGCACCGGAGCAGTCACAAGCAGAGTAATGAGACTCCACCAAGCGATGTTCCAGATACTGTGACCGGTCAAACCTCACCAAGTCCAAGCCCAGTCCGGGCGCCTCCGAATCGGAACAACGTCCGCGTGGCGAAAGCGACCGCCGTACCGAAAAACGGAAAGGGTGACCTGCCTTATGGAATTCCCGTACCTGGCAAACAAGGCCTCGTCACCAGTCCATTCTCACCGGATAGCGGTTACATCGACGTCCGGAGTTTTCCGCCCGGAACCGAAGTAAGAGATCCTTACACAGGTAAGATTTTCCTCACGCCATAGCGCACCCCTCGTGCTGGCAGAACGGGCGCAACTCTCGCTAATAACCGGTGTTTGATTAACGAAGTTAAACACCGGGGGCACTCTATGAAACGGAACATCTTGATTTGTATTGGAACCTTCGCGCTCACGCTGACGGTAGCCGCGCAAATGCCAAACAACTACAGAAAGGCGCCGCAAAGAACGACGAGATATCCCGGATACCTGGGTACGAGTGCTGTCCGTCACATGGCGCCACAGCGCACGTTTTCGCCTGCAGGCTATCGCCAGCCGGCTTTTTCAACCGCGAGGTTCCGCCAGCCGACGTCTAGGATGACACAAACGCAACCACGAATGAACAGTTCATTTGTGAATCGGCCCGGAGTGACGAGTACTTCGGCTTGGAGACAGAGGCGTCCAGTCTTCGCCAATGATTGGGCAGAATCCAGCTTCAGCAGACGACCGCGCCCGAGCAGCGCTTTCGTGAATCGGTCTTCTATAACGAACAGTCCGGCTTGGAGACAAAGGCGTCCCATGGCAAACGATCATTGGGGAGACTCAGACTTTAGGGGCCGACGGCGTGTGAACGATTCCTCCTTGAACAGGTCCGACGTACGCAACGCAGCTCGACCATCTGCGCTTCAACCTTTCAATAATAATTTGGCACGCCCTCGTTTTAATGAACGAAGCGGTTCGTTCGTTAACAGGTCCCGAAGTACCTCGTTTTGGGGGGGAAGGCGTGCGACTGTGACCAATAATTGGAGAGGTGGCGCGTTTGCCGGACGACAATATTCGGCGTTTCGCAATTACCAACGCCAGTGGCACGACAGTGGTTGGTGGAATGATCATTGCGGCGGCCGGATTGTTTTTGAGACGGTTTATTCCCAACCATTCCCGTTCTATTTTGATGCGGGCTACTGGTATCCGGCATGGGGTTACTACCCCGACTCTTATTATCCCTACGACGGTCCGATCTACGGCTACAACGACTTGCCGCCAGACGAAGTCATCGCTAACGTTCAGACGCAACTGTATAGCGAGGGTTATTACGACGGCCCGATCGACGGTATACTTGGCGCGGACACACGTGCAGCAATCGCGGATTATCAGGCCGATCACGGTCTGGCAGTCACCGCCGCAATTGATGAGCCGACAGTGGAGTCACTTGGCCTGGGTTAACACGTTCGTGCTGTAGCCGCTGGCGTTGACTGCGGCAAAACCACTTGAATAAGCTTGGGTCGATTAAGAACCTGTTTTCGGAGGTTTAAGTGTTGTTTGCGGCCCCGACTCCAGGGTCACGTTCTTAACGTTATCATTGGGAATTCGATCGATGAGCAAGTCGAATGGATCGATTCCTGCTTTCTCCGGCAATCGAGCTGTTTTGAACGTGAATGTGGAATCGCGCTGGGTGATATGCATGCGTTCGCGATAAAGCGTATCGCCGTACGTTTTCCCTAATACAGGCTTGGCGAATGCCCCGATATCGATCCAGTCATTTACTGGCACCTCTCGTTCGTTGCCCTTGCCATCGGCTTTAAATTTGCGGGCTTCGACGTTAATCACGACGTCAAACTCACCATCCGGCCGTTTTGTTGCCGTGGCTTCCAGTGTTCGATTGGAAAACAGAGTTATGTCTTCAAACAAGTCCTTGATTAAATATTGCAAGTCAGGTGGAGTTTCCTCCCGTAACGCGTCGACCAAGGCGTACGATGTCGGATACGGTGGAGGAGCATAGGCATACCGGCTAATCAATTTGACGGCCTCCTCGCCGATCATTTCCTTCATGTAGTAAAGCGCCACGGCCCCCTTCTGGTAGAAAATGTAATACTGCCGGTCATCGACGGTAAGCAGCGGACGCTCCTTGAGCCGTTCCTGGCCGCGGCCGCCCAGGTAGCGGTCCATGTCATAGGCCAAAAACTTACGCATCATGTCGCGGCCATACTCCTTTTCCATAACCATGAGTGCGGAGTATTGCGCCAATGTTTCAATAAGCAGGTCTGCTCCGTCGACATTGGCGGCAATCACCTGGTTTCCCCACCACTGGTGTGCCATTTCGTGGGCCACGACATAGGAGACAGTGTCGATGTCGTCGGGATGGTTCAGATTGACAATGGAACCCGTTTCCGAATCCGGCATGGTGCCGGGAAGTGACTCGGCAAAATTCGCCACACGAGGAAACTCAACAATGCGGGCTTCCTTGTGTTTGTAGGGTCCAAAGTTCTTGATGTAGTAGCCTAGCGACTTTTTCATCGAGTTGATCATCCGAGGGACATTCCAGGGATGTTCTTTGAGATAATAGATTTCTAACTTGATGCCGTTCCATTCCTCGCGAGCCACTTCATAGCGGCCAGAAAAGAAGGCGTAAAAATTCGGCGAAGGATGATCGAGTTTATATTCGAAGTACCGGCGGCCGCTTTGTTGCCATTCGCGTACTAGCGAACCCGGAGCAATAGCGATTTGATCGGATGCAGTGCTAATAGTGGCGCTGATATCGACCCAGTCTGAGTGACCGGGGAGATAGGTTTCGCGGCAATCGTCGGTGCAGTTGTGCTCAAGCGCAGGCTTTGGGTTAAGCTCTGGGAGTCCAAATTTCTTGCGCTCCACCGGATCCTGTAACTCGTGTAGGTAATCATAGCCGATGACAGGGGCAACGAAGTTGAAAAGGAACGTGCCATTTTGGGCGATTAGAGGATTGCTAACGTCATTTTCAAACCCTCGGTTGTTGCTCCTTACAGTGAAGCGAAGCGTACGCTCTACCCCTGGCTGTAAGGGCGGGATAAAACGATAAATGCGATAGGACAACCGCGCGTCATTTTTTACCAGCACAGCTCCTGGAATGTCGATCGAGGTATCATAGAGTGGAGGGACCGGGAAAAGTATTGGATCGCTAGGATAGGCGCAGGAGAAGTGGATTTCGCTCAGGGGGTGGGAATAGGGATTGTAGATGACTTCCTCGCCATGAACGTTCACGTTTCGGCTTGAAGGGAAAATATCGACCGCGTACTTCACGCTGCGCACACGCGGTTGGGGTAACTTATCTAGGGGCTTATAAGTCTTTTCGTAATCAGCCTGGAAGCGCTCCAAAGTTTTAGGTCCTATGAGAGGATTTAACACGGCCGTGTTGTACCAGATCCACATCCCACAGCCGGCGAAGGCGAGGAGGGAGACTGCGGTCGCGGCTTTCCATCCGGAATGGAATCGCACGCTTGCAATGCGATAGCGTGCCTGTCATCGCTCTGCCCTTCCGCGCGGCCAGAACATCACGGTTGCGATGGCTAGCAAAGCGCAGAAAAGACTCCAGTAGAACGTGAACCAATTCCACGCACAGCGATAAGGAGCATCGCCAAAAAAATCCGAATAGATGACCTTGGGTCGTCCCGCAAATTGAACCAGGTGGGTCGCAACGTTCAACGCCTGCCAGAGAAATGTGTTTACAACAAAGAACGTGATGAAAACGAAATAGCCGACATACTTGTTAGGCGCCAGGGCGTGGACAAGGAAAGCCAGGACCGCCAGGAAAAGAAATCCCGAGCCATCTCTGAACAGCAATTCATGAACATAAAGACCGAACTGGAAACGATGATAACCATGAACTGCCTGAAAGACGACCCCTGCCACGATTGCTGCGATCTGGATCAGCAGTACCATGCCGACGAGCGTAGCGAGCCGCGCCGCGTATGATACCCACTCCGGCGTCGGCGTTGCGTCCGCGATTTCGCTTATTCGTTCGTCCCGATCCTTCCAGACTAGGGCGCCAGCGAAGTAAGTGATGACGACAATAACAAAGTAGTAAAGAGTTCCACGAATCAGATCAATTACCCTGTAGGTCACGGGAAACGTTTGATACGTTTCGTTGCCTTGGAACTGTGTGCCCTCAAAGGCCAGAGCCAAAAGGCAGATCACGCTGGCAATCGCCGCAATTACAATAAAGGCAGGCGTCGTGGCCATCCCGCGAAAATGAATTTTGAACGACCCCCACAGCTTTGCCCAAGACGAGTCTGTCAGTTGCAAGACGGGGGGTGAGACCACCATAGGAGCCTCCTGCGTCTCACGCGGTTGTACCAGTTTACTCTTCGTTCGACGCTCGGCGAAGCTGAATCGCATGTAACCGATAGCAATGGCTGCGCACCCGATCCCAACCCAGAGCAAGCGGTTTCCAAGAAGTAAACCACTGAAGCTGGCGGACAGGGTGTTCTTGTCAGCAACCGTCCAATATTTGGTAACCACGGCGAATGCCCTGGCACCAAAAGGGTCAAGCAGCGCCCTTAGGTACTCCCAGTGTACATCCTAAAAAAGTTGGCCAGTCACAGAACGGCCTGTGAACAGAATAATTGCGGCGATAAAGGAGGCCACATCTCTTCGCCAGACCGCGGCAACAGGGAACAAAATGGCGGCCGTAAGAAAAGTGTCAGGCAGCGCGAACAGCAACAAGCCCTTCAAATGAGCTGTCCAACTCACAGCTCCCCAATGCTCTGTATTCGCCCATGGCATGTAATTGGCCAACAAAATGCCGAGAGAGACTCCCAGCATGGGTATCAACGAGATTACGGCGGCTCCTAAGAAGCGCCCTAGCAGTAGGTCGCGTCGATGCAAAGAGGTTGAGAATATTATCTGGTGGGTGTTGTAGATAAAATCGCGAAGAGCCGCAGAATTGACGAATATGGCGGTCATCAGCAACGTGAATACGCCTACGAGGCTGTAGTAGGTTGCAATGGCAAACGGCGCGTTGCGATGGATACTGGAAAGACCGAGGTCTGCTACAACATCGTCGGAGCTGATGAAACCACAGATCAGCAGGCCAATAACAAAGATGAAGGCCCATAGCATCCAGGAGCGGAGCCAAAAGCGGATTTCAAACCATGTGATTTGCCAGAACATGGTTTGCTTCTAATTCCAGGAGCGAATTTTAGTGAAGAAGACGTCTTCCAGGTCGGGTGTGCTGGGAGCAAATCCATCAGAAAGTAACACTGGACTGTAAATGTGAAGAAAAGGTCGTCCGCTGACTAGCTTGGTGGAGACCACCTGGTAACGCTTTTCGTAGCTGACGAGCTCGGCTTTGGAGATGGAGATTTCCCAAATTCGACCTTTCAATTCTGCGATGGCATCCTGTGGGCGTCCCTGATATAGGACTCGCCTTTATGAAGGATGGCCATGTTGGTGCACAAGTCCGCCACGTCTTCGACGATGTGTGTGGAAAGAATCACGATCACTTCCTCGCCAATCTCAGCCAACAGATTGTAGAATCGGTTCCGTTCCGCTGGGTCCAACCCGGCAGTAGGCTCATCCACAATTAGCAGTTGCGGGTTGCCAATTAATGCCTGTGCAATCCCGAAGCGCTGACGCATCCCCACAGAAAAACTAGTGAGCGCCTTCTTGCGGTCATCGTACAGATTGCAGCGCTTGAGCATCCATCCGACTACATTTTTTCGTTCCTTCCCATTGGTAATGCCTTTGAGCAGGGCGATGTGCTTGAGCATGTCTTCCGCAGATATGCGCGGGTACACTCCAAACTCCTGAGGAAGGTAACCCAACCGCTTTCGTAGTTGGTCCTTTTGATTCAATACATCAATTCCGCCGAGATTGGCGCTTCCCGTGTCTGGCTCTTGCAAGGTCGCCAGCGTTCGCATCAGAGTGGATTTTCCGGCGCCATTAGGCCCGAGGAGGCCGTACATTCCTGCTGGAATGGTTAACGAGACGTTGTCCAGCGCTTTAACCCCATTCTTATATGTTTTCGAAAGGTTCTCGATTTGAAGTTGTATGCCCATGCGCGCACAATTTTCCCCAAACAATTAGTGATATTTTCGAGTGATTCTTCAGATAAGATGCAGCCAACGCCCGGTTTGGATTCATCGGCTACTGAGCCTGTCCCGATCCTCTCGAATTTCTCGGCGGAATTGGATTTAAGCCGGCGCTGCGCGATGGACCCTACTTGAATAAGTTTAGGTCGATCGAATCTGCTATTGCCTTGTATCCAGCAACATTAGGATGAAGATGGTCCTTTGACGCAAACTTTGGCAACAGCTGACTTGGATGATTGGGATCACGCACGACCGCGTCGAAATCGATGACGCCGTCAAACGTGCCGCTGGTTCTGATCCACTTATTTACCGCCTGGCGAATTGCTTCCTTCGCTTCCGAGTAATAGCCAGGAATTCCTACGCCTTCGCAGGGTGTGATCGTGCCGCCGATCAGTTTGATTCCACGAACATGCGCGCGCGAAATCAATTGGCGGTACGCATCGGTGATCTCGTCAGCGGTGCGCTTCTCGGCTGGATTGGCAAGATATTGACCATCCATTTTTGCCCCGGGAAAACAGATGTCGTTAATGCCTTCGAGCAATATAACGTGAGTGACACCTGGCAAAGCGAGCACGTCGCGGTCGAACCGCGCCAGAGCGCTTCTACCGAAATCGTCGCCATCGCGCAGCAATCGATTGCCGACGATGCCTTCATTGACCACCGCTAACGTCGAAGCTTTTGGCTCTTTGGCCATTCGACGAACGAGATCGCCTGGCCAGTTGTTGTCGGCATCCACAGTTGATCCGTCACCGTCGGTGATTGAATCACCAAAGGCTACAGCGAGCCGCTCGGACGGCTGAGTCGGAACGAGAACCGCGCTCACGGAAATCCATGCAGTCGATACGGCGGCGGGTTGTAATTTCTCGGCGTCAGTGAAATCTCCGCTTTGCGAAACTACGGCGTGCTTAAACGCAAAAGCGTGCAGCGTTGGGGCGGTTACGCGATTTGGAAAATAAATGCTGAGGCTGATTTCATCCGCGGGATGAACGGAAAATTCGACCGGATCGCTGAGCACCGGAGCGCCTGCCGGAATGGTGATCGATTTCTGGCCCGCAAAAGTAACGGATCGGATCGCCCCGGCTTTAACAGTCGCGGCATCGGTTGGGACTGCGACCGTGACCGAACCAATTAAAAGAGGCGACGAGCCGAACTCATTTGATAAGCGAAGGCGGATTTGATTTCCACCGATGGACACGCGCACGCGCTCGCGCACTGTCTGATTATCGATGCTGAGGAAAGGTTCTCGCGGATTTGGGCCTTTGGGCTGCGGACTACTAGCCCAAGTCGCAATCCAACTATTACTCGACGCACCGACCGGTTGGGAGACGCATAGAAAAAGCCAAACTAGCGCGCGGTTGCAAGGGATATTCATAAAGTGAACTCGTGGCGCTGCGAGCTATTGCATCGGGGAAAAATCAGTCGGACGCATGTACACCTCGTCGACTCGAAATACTTTCCCCACCTTGTCTATGAGGGGCTTCGCAGCTTCGACATATGGCCGAAACACTGGGTCGGCATGAAGCGAATCCCAGTTCTTTTTCGCTCCTTCCCGGCTCGGATGAGCCACAATGTAGATGAAAGTGTCTTTCCATACGGGATCTTCGTTTGGTACCCAGTAGCCAACCACGTTGATGCCGTGGACGGCCATCACCTTTGAAGCGTCCCGAAAGACCGCCTCAAGAGCCGGGCCTTTGCCCGGGACAGCGTGATAAATACGAAGTTCGAAGACCCGATTGTTGTAATTTCTAACTTCATTCGCGTGCGCGAAGCGCGCGGTTACCAGTGATCCAACAATGAATGAAACCAGCGCCACGCTGCAAACCATCCATCCGTTAACCCTTTTTTGCGTCATCATAGAATTCATCTTCCTAGTCGCCTCGGTTAGCCCTTCCTGGCAACGAGCCTACCCCCACAGTTCTGAGGACGGCACGCCGATTTTTCCATTCCGGTAAGAAAGTG
>JBEDUS010000172.1:0-3385 GCA_040414975.1 Candidatus Udaeobacter sp. | reverse complement strand
CGGTGCACTTCTTCATGGAATTCCCAGTATTTCACGGCAATACCGAGGTCGGCGAGTTTATGCCGACAACGTGCTCTCGATCAATGCGAGTTGTCAATCTGGCGCGCCGTAAAAGCCCGTATTCGTGTTTCGTTGTTCTCCACACAAAGCCCCCGTCAGGGCCGTCCGTAACTGAAATTCGTAACTGCCGTGCTTTATTTGGGCTTGACGAAAGATGACGTCGTTTAGGTTGTTTTCACAGGGAAAATCGCCATTTTCCAGCTATACGAGGGGAACGCAAAAACAGCCCAAAACTTTTTGAGGACAACGCGTTCCACCTAAGATCGCCCGAAGACTTCCCGTAGTTCGCCTTTGGCTCTTTCCAAGACCCGCTTTTGGTTTTGAGGAAGATTTTTCCCGGCGCGGTTAATATAGAAGTTCAACATCGACATTGCCGATTGATAAGGCGTGGCTTTGCGTCTTTTGCTGTGTTCTGCAGAACGTTTCAATGACAGCGCAATGCGATGTGGGTTTTTCCCTTTGAAGACGTCCCGCTCGAGATCGAGTGCGTCGCTATGCTTTGTGACTTCAGCAGACCATCGACCCGCCTTTGATGATTTCTTCCTCGTCTTACTCATCGAGTGATTCAAGTTTTCCCGAGCTGCTAACCCGCCACTATGATTTCGCTCCGCGGCACTCATTTCGGCGTATTTTTTGAAATTTGAGTTCCGGCGCCTCGGCATACCGAGGCGATTACATTCTCGTGGCCGAGCAGTGTGTTACTCGGCAACGCCCATGCGCGTCGCGTTGACGAATTCTTCCGTGTGATGATCGATCTGCCGGCCGCGGCGCCCTTGATTTTCGTGAATGTAAAGTACTTCTCGCTGCACAGCGGTTACGGAAGGCGGTGGCAGGTTGATTTCGTATTTCACCGGTTGACGATGATCTGCAAGCTGAAGCTCCGGATGGTAAACGCTGTCGAATTTCCAAAGCATCCGGATGAAATTGGTCTGGCCGCGAAGTAACTGCCTGACGACGATGCGGGCGCAGTCTCGAAGTGCCTCCCATCCAAGATGCTTGCGGGCGAGGACGCGCTGAGTTTCTACAAGCTCCTTATAAAAGTCGGGGAGAGGGAGCTTGGTTGGTAGCACAGCGTGCTGGATATCAAATAGCCGATAGTCACGGGTTGTAAGGCGACGCGATTCGGTATGCCACGTCTCTGTTCCAGGGTACGGCGTGTTAATACTGATGTTGACAACCTCCGGAATTTCGAGGCACCAATCGCGTACAACCTTGAATCTTTCGCGGTCCCATGCGGGATCGGCAATGATGTTGACAGCCACTGATATGTCGAGCGAGCGAGCAAACTTCAGGGCCTCGAAGTTCTTGGAGAGCGTCACACGTTTGCGATAACGCTTAAGTCCTTCTTCGTCGATTGCTTCAAGACCCAGGAACATGGTAGTCATGCCAAGCCGTTTCCAGAACCGGAACACCTCCTTGTTACGCAATAGCACGTCGCCACGGGTTTCGAGGTAATAGCGTTTGCGGATTCCACGCCGGGCGATGGCTTCGCCAAGCCGCATGCCGTGCTCGGCTTGAATGAACGCCACGTCGTCCACAATAAAAATGCCGGGTTCGCGTATTCGCGCCAACTCCTCAACCGCGCGCTCGGGTGTTTTTAGGCGGTAGTTGCGTCCGTAGAATGTCCATGCGCTGCAAAAGACGCAGTCCCACGGGCAACCTCGACTGAACTCGATGGAGGCAGCCGGGTCTAGTTGGCCGATGAAATACTTGTGGCGATGTTGAACCAGGTCGCGGGCCGGCAACAAGTCGTCGAGCGACTTCACGAACGCGGGCGGCGGCCCGCGGTGACGGAGCGTTATGCATCCAGGGACGTTTTTCAGGTTTGGCGGATTCTCAGTGAGAGCATCGAGAAGTCCGGTCATCGCCGTTTCGCCCTCGCCGATGAGCACGCAATCCACGGCGCCGTCGGCGTGTCGCAAAATCTCATCGGGTATAAAAGAAACACTGTGTCCACCAACGCAGATGAATGTTTCCGGCAATAAAGGACGGGCAGCACGAGCGAGATCAATAATTTCAGGAACGTTAGCGAGATAGTTGACTGAGAAGGCGATGACGTCAGGTCGCCAGCGTTTGATCAGGTGGAAAAAATTTTGCGGCGGTTCGCACTGCAAATCGATCAGACGAACAGAGTGACCGGCGTGTCGCGCCGCGGCGGCGACAAGTTCAAGGCCAAGCGGTTCGAGACGAAGATAAATCTTCGAGTACATCAGGCAGCTCGGATGAACTGCGAGGAATTTCATTTGTTCGACGAACTTTTGATTTGTTTAATCCTTCGAAACCAATTTTGCTCCTCGAAACAGCGAGGAAGGCCCGCTATTTCTTCGTCTAATCGAGCGGGGGCGCGCGTATTTTTCAGGCTGCCTTCGCGCAGCCGAGGTCCAAATGCTGGGAGCGTCGACCCCCGGCGGGATCGAAAATAATCCGCCTGCAAGACGACATCACGGATGCCGGCTACGGCGACGATTAGGGCGTCGTCGATTTCTGAGCAGCCCGCAGACGGATGTTGATTTCCGATGTGAGCGTTCGATGAACAGGACATTTGCCGGCGATCTCCATTAGCTTCGCGTGCTGTTCTTCGCTTAATGCCCCGGTCAATTCCACTTCAACATCAATCCGGTCCAGCATTCCCTCCTTCGCTTCGCATTCCTCGCAATCCCTTGCATAAATGCGGGAGTGCCAGAGCGAAACCGTAACGTTTTCGAGAGGAATTTGTTTCCGGCGCGCGTATAAACGGACCGTCATGGAAGTGCAGACCCCGAGCGATGTCAGCAGATAATCGTACGGATCAGGCCCTGCATCGCCACCGCCTGCGTTTACTGGTTCGTCTGCGACAAGATTATGCCTACCCACTGCAACCTCTTGTCTGAAGTCGCGCGCACTGCCGCGCACGACAACGTCCGGTGTTTTCGGTTGTGCGCTCACGTCAAAATCAGGGTCGCAGAATCCCCGCGAATCGATCGCGATATGACCAAACGAGGAAAACCTCCAGCACGAGTACGACGATCGGCATCGGAATAAGACCTTTGGGATCCATCAAGATGTGAAACGTCCAAATATTGAAGATCATTGCGGCCAGAATGGTCAGGGCAAGTGGCACGAAACGGCCGATCCACAAGAGGAGTCCACTCAGCAATTGCAGGGCACCTACGACGTACATGTAACCACTGGCAGCGAAGACCTTGAAATAATCCCCAGCCAGACCAGGCGGTGGCGGCGGCGCGTGAATGAAGTTTAAAAAGAAGTTTGCGCCGAAGACGACGAAGATCAGGCCAAGAAGAACGCGAGCGATGACGGTGGCGATTTTCATTCGAGGATAATGCCG
>JBEDUS010000171.1:0-11493 GCA_040414975.1 Candidatus Udaeobacter sp. | reverse complement strand
GACTTTCCAGTTCGCCGAAGGGACGCGTTTGCGCTTTGCTGAATTAGCAAATCCAGCTTGTTGAGGTCGATTGGCTTTACAAGGTGATGTCGAAATCCCGCTTCACGACCCTTGCGAATATCATCTTCCATGCCGAAACCTGTGAGCGCAATGCCGAGAATTGGGCGCTTGGATTGCAGTTTTTGTATCAGATCAAAACCGGTGCCGTCGGGCAAAGCCAGATCGCTGACTAGCACATCGAATTCCTCTTCGCCGCTTATATCCAGCGCAGATTGAAAATTCAACGCTGAATGGACCTGATAACCGCGGCGCCGAAGGAGGTTCATCATCGATCGGTTTGTGTCCTCTTGATCTTCAACGAGGAGAATTCGCAGGGCCCGACGATCCGGCATCTTCGGTGAAACCGCAGGCACGATTGGCGCCTCTGTTCTTTCAGACGTTGGAAATGTGAGTGTGAACGTCGAACCTTTATTTCGGCCAGCGCTTTGCGCTGTGATAGCTCCCTTGTGTGCCTCGACAAGTGCTTTACTGATAGCGAGGCCAAGACCAAGGCCTCCAAGCTGCGTTCGGCCACCTTGTTCGAAAGCGTCGAAAATTTTCGGGAGTGATTCAGGTTCGATGCCTAAGCCCGTATCTGTAATCTCGACACACAGCTGTCTGTCGGAATCGTTGCTTGTAAAAATCGAAATCTAGCCCTGCTCCGGCGTAAATTTCACGGCGTTGTTTATCAGGTTCCAAAAGATTTGCTGTAGCCGGGCCGGGTCCGCTTGCAGATTAACTTTCTGTGCGCCGAGATTGAGAGACCGTACCAAATGCTTGCGATCGATTTCCGCCTGACAAATCTCAAGGACATTCTGCAGCAGGGTATGCGCGTCAACGACTTCGAAATTCAGCTGGACTTTACCCCGCTCGATGCGCGTCAGATCGAGCAAATCGTCGATCAGCCTCGCCTCCAATTCCACGTTGCGGCGGATCATCTGCAGCGATTCGTGAATATCCTGAGGCAGTGCCGGCTCGCTCTCGAGTGCGAGCGCTGACGCCAGGACTGGCGTCAGAGGCGTGCGCAATTCGTGGCTTAGCATGGCAAGAAATTGATCTTTCGCGCGATTCGATCGCGCCTTTTCCGCCAATTCGAGGTTGGTCTTCTGTAATTCTTCCTGCCGATTCTGGAGCTCTGTTGCGAGCGATTGTGATTGCGTGAGCAGGTTTTCAGTTCGCGTGTTTGCTTCAATTGTATTGAGGACGATGCCGATACTCTCCGTTAGCTGATCAAGAAACACCTGGTGCGTTGAGTTGAACCGTTCCAGTGACGAAAGCTCCATGACTGCTTTCACTTCTCCTTCGAACAAGATCGGCAGGACCATAATGTTCATTGGGCGAGCTGAACCGAGGGCGGAACTTACCTTGACGTAATCGCTCGGGGCATTGGCCAAGAGGATGCGTTGTTTTTCCAGGGCCGCTTGCCCTATCAGGCTCTCGCCCAATTTAAATGAAGTCTTTACGCCGTTTTCCTCGCGACAAGCATAGCTCGCCAAGAGCTTCAATTCAGGTTCTTGTCCCGACTTATCCATAAGGTAAAAAACGCCTTGCTGCGTCGGTACCACGGGAGCGAGCTCCGATAAAATCAACCTGGCAACCGTCAACAGGTCTCGCTGGCCCTGCAGCATTCGCGTGAACTTTGTGAGATTCGTCTTAAGCCAGTCCTGCTCCTCGTTTCGCGACGTCGTGCGCTTCAAATTGCGGATCATTTCGTTGATGTTGTCTTTGACAACGGCAACCTCGCCTTGCGCTTCCACTTGAATCGAACGCGTCAGGTCGCCTTTCGTGACCGCTGTTGCGACGTCGGCGATAGCGCGCAGTTGTGTCGTTAAATTCGCGGCCAGCCGGTTCACATTATCGGTTAAATCCCGCCATGTACCGGCAGCTCCTGGGACGTTCGCCTGGCCGCCCAACTTGCCTTCTACGCCCACCTCGCGCGCCACAGTTGTAACCTGATCCGCGAATATCGCCAGCGTTTCGATCATGTTATTGATTGTATCGGCGAGCTCTCCAATTTCGCCCTTTGCTTCAACATGGAGCTTTTGATTCAGCTCTCCCTTTGCCACTGCGGTCACAACTTTCGCGATGCCACGCACCTGGTTCGTGAGATTGCCACCCATGAAATTCACGCTGTCAGTCAGGTCCTTCCAGATGCCGGCGACGCCTTTGACAGTGGCTTGTCCGCCCAGTCTACCTTCCGTGCCTACCTCGCGTGCGACGCGTGTTACCTCCGACGCGAATGAGTTGAGCTGATCCACCATCGTGTTCACGGTGTTTTTCAACTCGAGAATCTCGCCCTTCACGTCGACGGTGACCTTCTTCGACAGATCGCCGCGCGCGACCGCCGTCGTTACGTCCGCAATGTTGCGCACCTGCGCTGTGAGATTGCCGGCCATCATATTTACGTTGTTGGTCAGGTCTTTCCACGTGCCCGCAACGCCGCGCACGTCCGCTTGTCCGCCTAACTTCCCTTGGCTACCCACCTCGCGGGCCACCCGCGTGACTTCGGACGCGAACGAACGGAGCTGATCGACCATTGTGTTGATTGTGTATTTGAGCTCCAGGATCTCGCCGCGGACATCGACGGTGATTTTTTTCGACAAGTCTCCGCTCGCAACCGCCGTCGTGACTTCGGCGATATTGCGCACCTGTGCTGTGAGGTTGCCCGCCATTGAATTGACGCTCTCGGTCAGGTCTTTCCATGTTCCCGCGACTCCTCTCACATCGGCCTGACCGCCCAGCTTACCGTCCGTGCCCACCTCGCGTGCGACGCGCGTTACCTCTGACGCAAACGAACTCAGCTGATCGACCATCGTATTAGCGGTGTTTTTTAATTCGAGGATTTCACCCTTCACATCGACGGTGATCTTCTTGGACAAATCTCCTTTTGCGACAGCTGTCGTCACTGCAGCGATGTTGCGCACCTGCTCCGTCAGATTGCGTGCCATAAAATTGACGGAGTCAGTCAGGTCCTTCCATGTTCCCGACACGCCTTCAACGCGAGCTTGTCCTCCGAGAATTCCCTCGGAACCCACCTCGCGGGCCACACGCGTTACTTCTGAGGCAAACGAGCGAAGCTGATCCACCATGACGTTGACCGTGTCTTTCAGTTCAAGGAATTCGCCTTTGACGTCGACCGTGATTTTTTTGGTTAGATCACCGGTTGCAACAGCCGTCGTCACGGTCGCGATGTTGCGCACCTGATCCGTCAGATTAACGGCCATGAGATTGACGCTCTCAGTCAGATCTTTCCATGTACCCGCGACATCTTTTACATTCGCCTGCCCGCCTAACTTTCCTTCTGTTCCCACCTCACGCGCCACACGTGTCACTTCCGAAGCGAACGCGCTAAGTTGACGCACCATCGTGTTTACGGTCTTTGCTCTGCGCAGGAATTCCCCTTCGAGCGTGCGACCTTGGATCTCGGTCGGCATGTTCTGCGACAAATCTCCGCTGGCTACTGCCCCAATCACGCGCCCCATTTCACTCGTAGGCTGCACCAGATCCTCGATCAAATTGTTGACCGAATCGATTGCTTCGGTCCACAAACCAGACGCTTCCCCGAGCGACGCTTTCTGTCTGACCCTGCCTTCCTTACCGACCACACGACTGATGCGCGCCAACTCCTTTGCGAGGCGCTGATTGATTCGGATTACGTCGTTGAACGTATCCGCGATCTTGCCAGCCACGCCTGTCCAGTCCTCGGGAAGATGGGCGGAAAAATCTCCGCGTTTGAATGCCGTCAAGGCTGCAACCAGTTGCTTGCTATTGAGTTGATCGCCGTGAAGACGCGCTCCGTTTGAGGGTCGCGGTCTGGGTGAAGAGGGATTTTTCATACGCAGGTAAAAGGCCGGAAACTACCGCCTTCTGGAATTCGACGCGTAAGATCCGAGGGACTCATATTCCGGCGTCGTAGTATAATCGTCGTACTCGCCGCGGAAGGCCGTATCGCATGTACGGACCCCGGAATTCGGGGTTCTCCCGTTTATAGAGGATGCTTTTCGGTCTAAGAACTGAAGCTACACAGGCTTCAGAGTCATCAGACGGAAGCCAAAGATGATTTCGAGAATGCCGAGTACAACCGCGTACCATGCGATGAGCCAAATCAACGCGGCGGCGCCGGCAACAGGATTCCACAGAAGCAATATGGCAAAGACGATGGATGCTAGGCCCATAAGGATTAGAAACCATTCGCCTTTGATTTCGTGGCGCAGTTTTACCGCCAGCACAATTTCGGATGCACCAATCATAAGCGCCCAAGCTGCGATATAGATGACTAAAGCGAGCGCTGTTATCTGGGGCGCGTGGAACGTGAGGAGTCCCACGATGATACCAAGAATTCCGATAACGAGCTGCCATCCCCAGTCAGGATTTGAGCGATGTCCAATGGCGCCGACAATGCGAAATATGCCGTCGATCAACACCCACACTCCAAAAAACAGCACGAGTGTTGCGATAGCCATAACGGGATGCGTGAACGCGATAATTCCAAACAGAATTGCAGCGATACCCCTTATCACTGGGACCCACCAATGACGTTTTAAGGTTTCGATCATCATCACTCCGTTTTAAGAAGCGGTCCGCGTGAAAGCAAGCACCATTTAATAAACGTCGTATCCTGTCGAAGTTACGGCTCCCCCGCCGTCATTTGCCTTCCCAACGTCGTCTGTTTAGAAGGCGATCGACCTTATGTCGAACTCGTTGCCACGATCAAAGCCCGCACTTCGCACTGGCTTCCGCGATGCTTGAGCGACTTCGAAGGAGAGAGGCCAAATACGAATCCACGAACGGGGCGCTGTTGATCCGCCCGAGATTTGCAGGCGTCTGAAGACGCGAAAAAATGGCGTAGGCGATCTTGGTTCGCGGAACGCTTTTCTCACCGTAGCCAGACGGAATGTTGCTTGACCAGTAACGCACATACTGACCGTCCGGACGATTTTCCGTGCCGAGGAAAATCGTCGAATGTCCATGCTCATTTCTACCTACCTGCCGCGACCAGAAAATCTTCATGAAATCTCCCGGCTTAGCCTGATCGAAGTTATCAAAATTCTGTCCAAGCTGCAGCTCGTGAAAGAGACGGGCTGTACCAGGCCCGTTTGCATTCCACCGACCCCAGATGCCTTCGCCATCGTGTTGATCTCGAATGATCAACCGCTCTAATGTGGAATAATCGAGGTGCAGCTGGCCGCGCGCGCGTAAAGCTTCGATCGTTCTGATGAAAACTAGGTAGGTTGCGCCGGAACAGAAACTCGGCGACGCCTGAGAAGGCAATATGAAAAATTTACCGGACTCGAAATGTGCCGAGGATTGAAGACGGATTTTCGCGAAATGCGAAACAGAATAGCGGCCACCTCGCGGCATCTCCTTAATCTGCTCGAGGATCAAGCTATTGTAGTCGCCAGCAAGCGACGTACGCGCCGTCAACCCAAGAATTGCAAGAAAAACCCAAGCCGCCAGTCTCTTCACGGCGGAATAAGTAATCATCAAAACCCGATCTGGCAACGGCGTAGCGCTCGCTTGATTGGTTTTGTCATTTCGACCGGAGCCGAGGAATTTCTGATCTTGGTCTGATGACACCAGAGATGTCTCGACTTCGCTCGACATGACAGGAACAAAAGCCGCGGCTACAATGCCTGCATGCTGCGTTTCACGAAAATGAACGGCGCGGGCAACGATTTCATCCTGATCGATAACAGGGCTGGGGACATCGACCTAAATCGCGGCCAAATCGCGCGCCTTTGTGATCGCCACCGCGGTATCGGAGCGGACGGAATTTTATTATTAGAAAATCCATTGGACCACGCCGATTTCCGAATGCGCTACTTTAATGCCGACGGAGGAGAGGCGCAGATGTGCGGGAATGGCGCGCGTTGCTTTGCGCGTTTTGCAAACAGGGTAGCAGGCGCTGACGGCAAAATCTCCTTCGAGACTCAAGCCGGCGTTATTTCGGCGGAGCTAGCCGGAGATCTTGTCACTCTTCAAATGACTGAGCCGACGGATTTGCGTCTGAGCGTTTCTCTTCACGTTGGCGCTGAGAAAAAGATTGTTCACTTCGTAAATAGCGGTGTGCCTCATGTGGTCGTTCCCGTCGCACAAATTGCCAATGTCGATGTGCCGCAAGAAGGCTCGGTCATTCGTTATCACGAAATGTTTTCGCCAAAAGGAGCAAACGTGAATTTCATTGAGAAACGCGGAGCCGATAAGATCGCTGTCCGTACCTACGAGCGAGGGGTGGAAGATGAAACGCTCGCCTGCGGCACGGGCGTGGTCGCCAGCGCGCTTGTGTTCGCCGCTACGGAAAACGTAAAGGGCCCGATCAGTGTGCTTGCGCGCGGGGGAGACGAGTTGAGCGTCGGCTTTAAGAAAATGGACACGCAGTTCAAACAAGTCACTCTCACCGGTCCAGTGGAGTTTGTGTTCGAAGGAGCGATCGAGATTTAACGCTCCATTGCCATTCCGAGCGGAGTCGCGCAATCTCTGATTTTAAAGAAGAAGTAATTAGGGATGTCTCGACTTTGCTCGACATGACAATCGGGTAGGCCGCCTCTACAATTCCTCGGTATGTTCCGCGGTACGTTCACGGCTTTAGTCACACCATTTCGCAACGGCGGGATTGATGTCGCCGCTTTCGAGAAATCGATCGAAAAGCAAATCGCTGCCGGAATCACCGGCATTGTCGCCATAGGCACCACGGGCGAATCGCCGACTCTTTCACACGAGGAACGGCAGGAACTTGTCCGCCTTGCGGTCACAACCGCGAGAAAGCGCTGCCAGGTCCTCGCTGGCACGGGTTCCAACGCCACGCAGCACGCCGTGGCCGATACGAAGACGGCCGAGAAACTTGGTGCCGACGGCGCCCTTCTCGTCGCGCCATATTACAACAAACCGAGCCAGGAAGGTTTGTTCCGTCATTTCAAAACAATTGCTGACGCAACGTCGTTACGCATCATGCTTTACAACATTCCTGGTCGCTGCGGGGTGGATATTTCACCCGACACAGTGACGCGCCTGGCAAAGGAATGCAGGAACATTGTTTCTATCAAAGAAGCCAGCGGGAGTGTCGAGCGTATCAGTGAGTTGCGCGCGCGTTTGCCAGAATCATTCACGATTTTAAGCGGCGACGATTCATTGACACTGCCGTTCATGTCCGTCGGGGCCGTTGGGGTCGTCAGCGTCGCTTCAAATGTGTTTCCGGCTGAAGTTTGTGCGCTTGTTCGAGCTTATGAATGCGGCGATACAAAGTTGGCTTTGAACGTGCATCTTAAGATGTTTCTGCTTTTCAAGGATCTATTCATTGAACCAAATCCAGTGCCGGTAAAAACGGTGCTTGGATGGCTCGGGGTCATGTCAGCGGAAGTGCGTCTGCCGCTATGCCAGATGAGCGAGGCAAATCAGGCGCAGTTACGCAAGACGCTCGACGCTTTCGAGCGAGAGAAGTAAGTTGAGCCCCTCACTCAATCTCTCCCAAAAACGGAGAGGCGACCTCGGTATTTCAGGTGACCGATGACACGAATCTCAGAGCGGGGAAGCATCGCCACGCTCTTGCAAAGGGAGAGGGTACGGTGAGGGTTCTGGCGACATGAAATCGTCTCCCGTGCATGTATTGCTTATCGGCGCGGCTGGGCGCATGGGCAAAACAATCAGTGATCTTGCGACTAGCGACCGGGAAATCGACATCATCGTACGCTGTGACCTTGGTGATCCAATCGAGCCGGCTATGAAAAATAGCGATGTGGCGATCGATTTCAGTCACGCCGACGCTATCAGCGAAATCTGTCGCGCTGCCTTGGTGCATCGCAAACCACTGGTGATTGGGACGACCGGTCATTCTAAAGAGCAACGCGGAATGATTGAACAGACCGCGCTGTCGTTGCCAATCGTGTTTGCATCTAATTTCAGCGTCGGGGTCAATGTGCTCTTTTGGCTGACGCGCAAAGCTGCCGAGCAGTTCGGTGGCGATTTTGATGCCGAGATTGTCGAAACGCATCACAAGATGAAAAAAGACGCGCCCAGCGGGACGGCCAAAACGCTTGCTGAGGTCTTGAAAACAGCTCAAAAAACGCAGAGCGAAATTCCAATTCTATCGGTCCGCGAAGGCGATGTTGTTGGCGAACACACGGTCATTTTCAGCGGCCCCAGCGAGCGCCTTGAACTCACGCATCGCGCAGCCAACCGCGAAATCTTTGCGCGAGGCGCCTTGCGCGCTGCGAAATGGGTCATTGGAAGGCCGCCGGGACTTTACTCGATGCAGGATGTGCTGGGCATGTAAATCCGTAGCCGGGATCGTTGATCCCGGCTAGAGCGATGAGAACTGCTGTCGCGCTCGGATCGAATCTCGGCAATAGGCTCGAGAATTTACGGGCAGCGCGACGGCGAATTATCGAGCTTGGTGGGGTACAAGCGCCTGTTCTCTCTTCAGGGATTTATGAGACCGACCCGATCGATTGCGAACCGGAAGCGTCAAGATTTTTAAACGCAGTTATTGAATTCAATTATGAAGGCGACCCTGTACAGTTGCTTGAACAACTTTTTCGTATCGAAGAGTCGTTAGGCCGCAAGCGCAATCATGCGAAAAATATCTCGCGCAGTATCGACATCGATTTGCTCTACTGCGGCAATTGCCAGATTGACAATGAACGATTGCAATTGCCGCACCCCCGGATGCACTTGAGAAAGTTTGTTCTCGAGCCACTCGCCGATATTCGGCCTGAACTGATCTTGCCGGGCCAAGCAAGAACCGTGCGCGAGCTGTTTTCGGAGATCAAAGAACCTGGCGAAGTGGTTCGCCTGGCGAGCGACTGGTGAGGGAGGCTTTCCAGCCGCTTTCTGCTACGGCTTGCGTTCTAAAATTCGCGGCTGATCTTGCGGCAGATCCGATGAAAGACTTTCGCCAAATGAAGCAACGCGGTGAGAAGATTACTGCGCTCACCGCTTACGATTATCCGACAGCACGTCTGCTCGACGAAAGTGGCATCGACATCGTCCTGGTAGGCGATTCGTTAGGTATGGTCGTGCTTGGTTGCGAGGATACGACCAGTGTGACACTGGAAGAAATGCTGCATCACACGAAGGCAGTGGCTCGAGGGATCAAGCAGGCACTGCTGGTGGCGGATATGCCGATTCATACATACGACACACCCGAACAAGCTGTGGAGACCGCCCGGAAACTTGTTGATGTTGGCGCGCAGGCGGTGAAGCTCGAGGGCGGCGCGAGCCATATCGCGCAAATCGCAGCGATCACACAGGCTGGCATTCCATTCATGGCGCACATCGGTATGCTGCCACAAAGTGTGCGCGAGGAAGGTGGTTACAGGATCAAAGGCCGTACTCAATCTGAGGCAGAAGCGTTGCTAGCTGACGCGCGTGCTGTGGAGAAAGCCGGTGCGTTTTCTGTCGTGCTGGAGATTGTGTTCGCGGAAATTGCGAAGCAGATCACCAAGACAATCGGCATCCCAACAATCGGCATTGGATCCGGCAAACATTGCGACGGTCAAATTCTGGTCACTCACGATTTGATCGGACTCTTTCCATGGTTCACGCCAAAATTTGTTTCACCCGAGGCGCGTGTGGCAGATGAAATCCGGCGTGCCGCGAATGCGTTTATTGAGCAGACCCGGAATAGTTGAAGTTAAAAGGCTGAAGACGTTCCAGCGGTAAACGGCGACGTTTGCTTCGAAGGTGGTCAGCACTTATGACCTTCTAATTTCTTAACCCTTTAATCTTTCAACGTGGTGATTCGTGCTTCGTCATTCCAGATGTGATATGTTCCCGCCGCAATGAGAGTCTCCGACTTCGATGACCTGGACGGTTTTGAAACTGAAGGACTGCTCACGGGTAGTAAGGAGCGCAATTGGCTCTGGTTTGGATTGATCGTTTCCCTGGGGGTACACCTCGCGCTTTGCGCTTATTTTTACCGGACGCGTTTCCAATCGGTGGAGGCTATGGTTGCTCAAAACGAACAGACGCCAACGTTCAAAGTCAGGAGCATCAACGCATCGGACCTTGGTAAAAGCAGTGTCGATCAGACAAATCCGGCGGCCAAACCGAACCCCGACAACACTGATGTGCAGTTACCAGACGAAAAGAAATCGTTCGACAAGCTGTTGCAGGATATTCAAGCCAGTGCGGCGCTTCCGGACGACATGCGTGACGTTTTGCCTGATCAACCCAAGGTCGAACAACCAGAAATGAACTCTGTCCTTACTGAGATTGAACGTTCGACTGCGCAGAGTCTCGCCAACGATCCAAACGCGCTGCGGGAGCAATCGCTGCTAAACAATAATTCGCAATCCGGCCGCCCACAGCCCGCCCTCAGTGGGACGGAACTGGCCACGAGCACAACGATCAAGCGTCCAAACACGTTTACCAGCAAGATGCCTGGTGACAGCGCCGGACCGAACAAGGGGCGCGCTCCCGGCTTCAGCGATTTGGATCAGCTACTCGCGCAAAAAGGTCCGCTCGGATCGGGCACAAAATTGCGGCTACCGGATGATCAGCTCTTTGAATATGACAGCGACGTGCTGCAAGCGAGCGCCATCACTCAGCTGCAAAAGCTGGGCACTTTGATCCAGCGCAACCCGAAGGCAACATTTTCCGTGGAAGGTTACACGGATTCATTCGGCTCATTCGAATACAATCTCGATCTGAGTCAGCGCCGTGCTGACAGCGTGAAACGCTATTTGGTCGAAGTGATGCGTATTAACCCTACGCAGATCGAAACGCGCGGTTACGGCGCCACGAAATTCCGAGCTTCGCCAAGCGGATCAATTGAAGAGCAGAGCCCGAACCGCCGAGTGGAAGTTGTGGTACACACGAGCGAAGGCTAGGAAAGGGCGGATCCGACTTCGCTAAAGCTACGGCGGACACGTCGCGGATTGCGGATTGACGATTCCGGATCGCGGATTTCCTGTAGCGGCGGTGTAGCCACGGCGCTGTGCCGTCGTGTCCAATAGCAACGTTGCCAGAGTGCCTCGACGCAGCGAGGCGGCTACAAACTCCTACCAGTTTTTGATCCAAAGATCCTGTTACGTAGCAGGAGGTGCGGGCGTCGGCGACGGCGCGACTCCCGTAGTGCTCCAGAGATCGAATGTTGGATTATACCCACCACGTCCGGTCGCGGCCATTCTCGTAGAGTAGCCATATGAATTCCCATTCTTACCTGAATACGTCCGTCCTGCGGAAGGCGTTTCTCTGCGATGCTCATCGAACCGGTCATGATCTTGAGCCGGCTGACGATGGCGGATTGCAAACGTTTCGGTGGCGCTTGCATCTCCTGCAGGACGCCGTCGATCCTGAAGCGGACGCGAAACTTTTTGTCCAGCGGTTCGAGATGAATATTGCTGGCGCCCGCGCGGTGCGCCTCAATCAGCAACTTCGAACTTTCACCTAGCACGGGAATGGAGTCAGAACACATTACCTAAGGCCAGTCAGAACAATATCGTCGATTTCCGACCA
>JBEDUS010000170.1:0-8077 GCA_040414975.1 Candidatus Udaeobacter sp. | reverse complement strand
GGTACCCAAGCGGCCAACGGGAGCAGACTGTAAATCTGCCGGCTTACGCCTTCGAAGGTTCGAATCCTTCCCCCTCCACCACCCGAGGGCGGAAGGCGGGCCGGAGAGAGGTGCGGCCGGCAGAGGGACGCCATCAGCGCGGGTGTAGTTCAATGGTAGAACCTCAGCCTTCCAAGCTGATGACGTGGGTTCGATTCCCATCACCCGCTCCAGTGTGCCAGTCCGTCTGAGAGGTTGGCGACGTCGGGCCCAGGTAGCTCAGTTGGTAGAGCACGTCCTTGGTAAGGACGAGGTCACCGGTTCAATCCCGGTCATGGGCTCGATGAAACAGGCTCAAGACCGGCAGCGGGTAATAAAAAAATAGAGAGTTTAGTTAAACAGGAGAATTGAAATGGCTAAGGAAGCATTTAAACGCGATAAGCCGCATGTGAATGTCGGCACGATCGGCCACGTTGACCATGGCAAGACAACGTTGACTGCGGCAATTACAATGGTGCTGGCCAAGAAAGGCATGGCTGAGGTGCGTGCATATGAATCAATCGATAACGCCCCCGAGGAAAAAGAACGTGGAATTACCATCAACACAGCGCACGTGGAGTATTCGAGCGACAAACGCCATTATGCGCACGTCGATTGCCCAGGCCACGCCGACTATGTCAAGAACATGATCACCGGTGCAGCGCAGATGGACGGCGCGATTCTGGTTGTCTCTGCGGCAGACGGGCCCATGCCACAAACGCGTGAACATATCCTGCTCGCGCGTCAGGTCGGTGTGCCCTCGATTGTCGTATTCCTAAACAAGGTCGATATGGTCGATGACCCCGAGCTGCTTGATCTCGTCGAGATGGAAGTACGCGATCTCCTGACGCAGTACGAATTTCCAGGAGACAAGATTCCCATCGTTAAGGGCAGTGCTCTTAAGGCACTCAATGGTGACGCTGACGCGGAAAAACAAGTGCTCGCCCTTGTAGAGGCCATTGACGATTATATCCCTGTGCCGGAGCGGCCGATCGATCAGCCGTTCATGATGGCGATTGAAGACGTGTTCAACATCGAAGGTCGCGGTACCGTCGCGACAGGCCGTGTCGATCGCGGTGTTCTTAAGAAAATGGAGGAAGTCGAGCTGGTCGGCATTCGTCCTACCGTGAAAACGGTTGCAACCGACATCGAAATGTTCCGCAAACTTCTCGATGAAGCACGGGCAGGCGACAACGTCGGTGTTTTGTTGCGTGGCTTGAAAAAGGAAGAAGTGGAGCGCGGCCAGGTCATTGCAAAGCCCGGCTCGATTAAGCCCCATAAGAAATTCAAGGCGGAAGTCTATGTGCTGAGCAAAGAGGAAGGCGGACGTCACACCCCGTTCTTTACCAATTACCGGCCACAGTTTTACTTCCGTACCACCGACGTGACTGGCACGGTCAAATTGCCCGAAGGCGTAGAAATGGTCATGCCCGGCGACAACATCTCAATCGAAGTCGAATTGATTACGCCAATCGCCATGGAAAAGACGATTCGGTTTGCCATTCGCGAAGGCGGAAAAACGGTCGGTGCCGGTCGCGTGAGTGAGATTCTCGACTAATTGTGTCTTACTCTTTCTCTTGCTCGTGCTCATAATCGTAGAGGGCAGAGCGGATTAGGAGCAAGAATATGAGCAGGAGTGACCTTACGCCAGTAGCTCAATTGGTAGAGTAGCGGTCTCCAAAACCGTCGGTTGGGGGTTCGAGTCCCTCCTGGCGTGGTTAATGTGCCGCAGATGCCCAACGTTACACGTCGAATTCTGAACTTGGAACCGGCAGCAGATGTTAGTTAGGCGTTGGACGTTGACGGTTGGATGTTAGATGTTGTGTTGAGTTAGATGATTACCAAAGTCAAAAACTTCTTCAGCGAAGTGAAGGTCGAGCTGCAGAAATGTTCGTGGCCATGGGACCCGAAAGAGAAAGGATTCCGCCGCTACAAGGAACTCAGCGACTCGACTGTGGTCGTTGTCATCGCGATGTTACTACTGGGCGGGTACGTTGCGCTGTTCGACCTTGTTCTGGTGAACGTGGTCCATTTCTTCACCCGGTTACACTGATTTATGGCACAGACACTCGCAGGGAAAGATCAATGGTACGTTGTGCACGTGCTTTCTGGTCAGGAAAACAAGGTGCGCGAGAATATTTTGAAACGCGTCAAGACGGAGGAGATGGGCGATTTGATTTATGAAGTGCTCGTTCCGACGGAGCGCGTCTCGGAAATCAAGAAAGGGAAAAAGAGCGAGACCACGCGGAAGTTTTTCCCCGGCTATCTGATCGTCAACATGCACCTGCTCGACGAAAACAATCAGCTGGTCGGGCGCACCTGGTATTTCATTCGCGACACACCTGGCGTGATCGGGTTCGCCGGCACGAAGGACAAACCGATCCCGATGCGGCAATCGGAAGTGGACAGCATGCTCGCGCAAATGAAAGAGCGCGAAGAGAAGGTGAAACCTAAAGTCAGCTTTGAGGTCGGCGAGTCTGTGAAAGTCGCGGATGGCCCGTTCCAAAACCAGACCGGTATCGTCGAAGAAATCGATCCGGAACGCGGGAAGCTGCGCGTCTCAGTCACTATTTTCGGTCGCGCGACTCCGGTGGAACTGGAATATTGGCAGGTCGAACGCGGCTGAGCTCTATCGACAAATCTTAACTAACAACTCTCCGAAATGGCAAAAGAGAAAGTAGCTGAAATTAAACTCCAGATTCCTGCGGGCCAAGCTAACCCTGCACCGCCGGTCGGCACGGCGCTCGGACCACGCGGCGTCAACATCATGGCGTTCTGCAAGGAATTTAACGCGGCGACGCAGAAGCAAGTCGGCGACATTCTCCCGGTCGTCATTACCGTTTACAAAGATAAATCGTTTACTTTCATCACGAAGAGTCCGCCCGCTGCGGTTCTATTAAAGAAAGCGGCGAACATCGCCGCCGGTTCTAAAGAGCCTAACAAAACCAAGGTTGGCAAGGTCACGCGCAAACAAGTCATGGACATCGTGAACACGAAGCGCAAAGACCTGAACGCACGCAACGACGAAGCCGCATTCCGCATCATCGCCGGTACCGCTCGCCAAATGGGCTTGGAAATCGTCGATTAGACGGAACCGCGGATTCCGCGGATATCATTGATCGGGCAGCGCATCCACGTCGCCTACGGGTTTCGGTGTCCCTGCCGGACGAACTTTCACCGAACGGCGGCAGAATCTGTACTCCCTCGCAAATATTCCCACTGCTGCAATGCGATCGGAACGTTGCCGTTTTTCCAAACGAAATCGTGGAACGCGCGGAGGTTGAACTTATCGCCTTGTTGCATGCGCGCCTCAGACAGAAATTTGATGATCTGCAATTTGCCAATCTGATAGCCAATGGCCTGACCAGGGCCAGTGGAGAAAGCGATTGCTTCCTGACGGGCGGTCTGTTCGTCCATCGGGACTTTCTCCTGCAGATATTTTGCGGCTTGATCGAGGGTGAATTCCCCGATGGCAAGCCTCACGTCCACTTCCACTCGTAGCGCCCGCAGACGCATGAAATTATAAATGATCTCACGTGTATGCGGGCTGTCGTCGAATAGCCCGGCTTGCAACATCATTTCTTCCGCATAAAAGCCGATTCCTTCGTTCGCGCCAGAATCGTAATAATGCCGCCGGATCGGGTCCTCGTGTTTCCACGAAAGGCAGAGCTGCAGGTAATGCCCAGGAATTCCTTCATGAACAGTTATTGGTCTCGGATCCTCTGCCGTCGCGCGCCAGAAGTAACCGAGGTTTCCCGAAGGCTCGGTTACGTATCGGATACAATTTTCTTTCAGCCTGGACGGGCCGGAAAAGTCGTCGGCTTCGGTGAATCCGAGCACGCGCAAGTATTCCGGTGTTGGTCTCAGAGTATAATGCTGCACCCAATCGGGAACGCTGAGGATGTTGCGCTCGACGAGAAATTTACGGATCGACGTTTCCTTCTCTGCTGCATTCCGAATCCAATCTTCAATGTTGTCGGCAATTTTCAGAGGCGGGACATCTTTGTTTCGGTTCTTCTCGAACGTCTCGAAAGCAACTGCGCGATTCCATTCTTGTCGCCCCATCGCCAGCAATTCCTCGGGCGTGAACGGCATGAGTGCGACATTGCGCAAAAACCAGATATAAGCGTCCCGACCAAGCGCACTCTGTTGCGGAAGAGTCTGCAATTTGTGCTTGAGCTGCTGTTGATATTTTTCCAGAGCATCCGATGCCCGCTCGCACGCGGCATTTAATTTGTCTGGACTTAGAGTTGTCGAATTGAGAAGCGAGCTCGCCATTTTCCGAAGACGTTCGCGAATTCCCTCGAGACCGTGAATGGCAACTATCGCAAATGACGCAGGCGGATTGTCTAAATTCTCCGTGCCCTGCTGCAAGATTGACGGAATGTTTTCGATGCGGGTGAGAATCTCGCGACTGCGCGCTTCGTCGTATGGTCCGGGTACTGTAAGCGCTTCCGCCAGTGCCGTCAGCGTCTGCGCGATATAAAAGGTCGGATCCCGTTTCCACCGTGGATTAATGTCTAATTCCCAGCGCACGCGTGCCAAGGCTGAACCGATTAGACGATAGTCAACCTGCAGCGCGATCGGCCACGTCGTTGAATCCAGTTTTTTCCAGCGCACTTCGAACGCAGCGAGATCCTTTCGTTGCTTGTCGATACTGGCATGCGACCAATCGCGAGTGCCACCGGGTCGCTCGATACGGTTCACATCATCGCCGGTAAATGGCGCATACTTCGCGCGCCAGACCCAGAAGTCGTTCGCCAATTCATCAAGCGAATCGGTTGCAGCCGAAGCATTGACTAACAGCGCCGCAAGGAGAAAAGCCGTCGCCCAACGTTTTTTCATAAGCAATTAGTCGGCACCACGCCGCAGCGTAATAACGCCAGGGTTTTTGCCTGGTCGATACATCGACGCGCCGTAGCAAAGCGCGGCCGATTTTTCGCGCGCATAACGGATCTTGTTCAGTTTTTCGTCAAAGTGCTCCATATAAGAACAGTTCGCCGTCTTCTTGCTGCACGGGACGGGGATGTAACGGTTCTCCGTAAATGTCAGAAACGCTGCTTCGCCGGGGAGCGGAATTGGAGTAGCCCAGTTAGGAGACAGTCTAACTAGGCGCGGGCTAGTTAGGTCGAGCGCGAAAACGGTGTCACCGTCCGTGCTGTTTAAATGTAAGTCGAAGAACGCCACTCGCAGCGGCCCATCAAAGAGAAAGTGCTGATCTTTGTCCTGATTCTCGTGCAGCAACCCGAAGACGCCGTAGAATCCGGGCAACTTGCCAAATTCTTTCTCTGCTCCTGTTTTCAAGTCGCGCAGCAAATAATGTTTTCCATGACCCGGCCCATCGATCTGGTCATCTTCGTTGCTGGGATCTTCGCGTAAGATCAATTCGACAGAACCATCAGGCGATTTGTAGGTCGGCGTTGGCGTGGTGGTTGGTGACGCGGATTCATCAGGTGAAACTGATGGGCTGGTTGATGCCGATTCCTCGGGTTCGACGTTTGTAAAATATGGCGAGCTTTTCGCTGAGGTGTACCAATCCGGCGCGGCCTCCAATTTCTTCAATGTTTTTCCGAGAGGATCAAGGCTCCAAAATTCGCGAACGCCATCAGATTTTTCGCGGATGAAAACGATGCTTGCGCCATCAGGCGCGAAAACGGGAGCGGAGTCCTGTCCTGAATTATCATTCGTCAATTGCCGCAGCAGTTTTCCATCTTCGCGATACAAATAGAGATGCGAATGACTCGTCCCTTCAGCCTGCAAGTAGCGAATCGCGATGACTACCTCAGCATCCGCCCATGCCTGCGCACCTGGCATCGCAAACGCGCTGATCATCAACGTTTTCACGATCACGCGAATTGCTGTCAGTTTGCTGAGGATCATTCGCGATCGGTTTTTAATCGTTTTTCCCGCTCAAATCTTTCAATGGCGAGTTGGATCAGCCTGTCGATTAATTCGCCATAACTAATGCCGCTCGCTTCCCAGAGCTTCGGGTACATGCTTATTCGAGTGAATCCTGGAATCGTGTTGATCTCGTTGACGATAATTTCTTCGCCGTTTCTGAGGAAGAAATCGACTCGCGCCATGCCTTCACAGCAAAGGACAGAAAACGCTTGAGTCGCCAACTGTCGGATTCGCTCGGAAACCTCTGGACGAAGTTGCGGCGGTATTTCCAGCACAGCGCCGTTCTCGTCGAGATATTTCGCTTCATACGAGTAAAACTCGTGGCGAGGCAAAATTTCACCGGGGACAGATGCAATGGGATTGTCATTGCCAAGGACTGAGCATTCTATCTCACGTCCGCTGATGCACTCCTCGATCAGGACCTTGTTATCATAATTAAACGCGTCATGGACTGCGTGCGCGAAGTCCTCAGCATTTTTGACTTTATGAATGCCGACCGATGACCCAAGGTTTGCAGGCTTAATAAAAAGGGGCAAACCAAGCCTGGCTCGTGCATCGTCAAAATTGATCTCCTTGAGTGAGTACCTGTTGGCTACGAGAAATCGGGCAATGGGAATGCCAGCATCTCTCAGAAGCCGTTTCATCACATCCTTGTCCATCCCGACGGCTGAACCGAGGACGTTAGCGCCAACAAACGCGATATTGGCAAGTTTCAGCAATCCTTGAACGGTGCCATCTTCGCCGAACGGACCGTGCAAAACAGGAAAGATCACATCCAACGATCCAAGTCTTTGCTCTCCAGAAAGCGCTACCAATTGGTTAGTCTTTTTTCCAGGGACCAGAGCGAGATTGTCCCGGCTTTCTGATAACTCTGGCAAACCGGACTCAGTTGTCGGAAGAAGATATCGAGATTCTCCATTGAAATACCATTGGCCCGTCTTGTCGATGCCGATTAATACGACTTCGTATTTATTCGCGTCGATGGCGTCTATGATATTCTTTGCTGATTGCAAGGAGACTTCATGCTCAGCAGACCGCCCGCCAAATAGTATTCCGACCCGGACTTTCTTGGCCATTCGGTTTTGCGTTATCTTTTGGGAGCCGTTGCCTCGCGTATTGGCAGTTGAATCGCGCTGGGGTGCGTCGCGTCGTGATACACCTGCACGTGACAGGTACGCGCGTCCTTTGCCGTTTCTTCAGCAACGACGCCCCCCGAACAATAGTTCTTTTGCCACTGAGTGGAATTTGGGGAAGACACGACTAGGCGAAGCCGGCTTCCCTTCATGAGTCGGCGAGCAACGAATAATCCGGGATTGAAATCGCAGCGTACTATTTCGCCCGGCTTCACCAGCTTCGCTTCGCGCAACGACTCGCGATAACGCAAACGGCGAACATCGCTCCAAAGGACGATGCTGGTGCCATCGGGCTGGATCTCGTACAGATGGGCGGAGAGATCGACATCAGGGGTGCCGATCGATACCCATAGCGTCATCGCCGGGCAGCCGATAAATGGTGTTTCGTCAGGAAGCGCTTCTGTGTGATAAACCAAACCATCCTTCCCGATGCTCAATGCATATGTTTGATCGATGCCAGCGGTTTTTTCTTTTGGATCGATGCCGTCAACTGTTTCGCCGCGGGTCGTATCCAGCGGGTCGTAGGTGAATGTGTCTGAACCCTTGTTGGGCTGCTTTTCAAGTAGCGAGCCGGAACGAAATACGCCATTCGCGTCACCGTTTTTGGAATCGAGGTAAAAAACTTTCGGGTTTGCAACCAGTGCTTCGAAATTATCGGCATATTTCCATTCGCCATTTGCGCCGCTGTTTCCCGGTGCGAGCAAATAGTAAGCGACCTGGTTCTTCAGAAAGTCTGGCCTCGGGCCGCTTTTCATTGTCCATTCGTACCATTGCCGATGCAGATTGTTGAGATCGATGACGGCGCCCGGTCCAAACTTTATGCCGGCAACTTCATCCGTGGGCGTACGCGTACCTGCGTGGTCCCATGGGCCGATGACCAGAAAGTGTTTTGCGCGAACCTCCGGAGAGCTGTTTGCCATATGATCGCGGTAATAGGCAAGCGCGCCAAGCTCATCACCGTCGTATTGAGCGGTGATCGTCAGAATCGGAATTGTGATCTTTTGGAACTGCTCGCGGGTCGGTAC
>JBEDUS010000169.1:0-9201 GCA_040414975.1 Candidatus Udaeobacter sp. | reverse complement strand
GCGTTCCACGCTGGTTACGCTCGCTATTTCACACCGCCGCCACTCGAGTTCATTGATCAAAGGACAGTGTCGTTATTTGCCGGCACGACCAACGAATCCAAGATTACCCAGGATTCCCCCGTCAAATCAGAGCGCTCCCATTATTTCGACGCTGGTGTTACGCAGAAGATCATGGAAGGGTGGAACGTTGGATTGGACGGTGACTACAAAAGCGCTCATTCGCAGCTTGACGATGGACAATTCGGCCAGGCGCTTATTCTCTCTTCATTTAATTACAATCGTGGCGAAATCTACGGCGCGGAATTTACTACCAGCTACGATCATGGCCCATTTACCGCGTATCTAAACGCGTCTTATCAATGGGCGCGGGGGACGGACATCAGCTCGGCGCAATTTCTTTTCGACCCAGCTGAGTTCAATTACATCAGAAACAATTGGGTCTTCCTAGACCACGATCAGCGTTTCACCGGCTCTGCTGGCGTTTCCTACACATGGAACAATTGGAGACTGGCGATTGATGGACTTTACGGAAATGGGTTGCGCCAAGGTTTTGCCAATACTCAAAAGCTCAGTCCTTACGAGACATTTAATGTCAGCTTACAGCGGCTGATCCAGATCACACCAAAGACCGCCCTCAAAATCCGCTTCGATGTGGTCAACATCCTCGATAAAGTCTACCAGCTGCGCAGCGGCTCTGGCATCGGCGTGTTCGCCCCACAGTACGGTCAGCGGCGCGGATTTTACGGAACCGTTGCCTACGATTTTTGACCCCGCAAAATGGTACCGCCCTCGTCAGACGGCTGAAAAGGTTTGATCCAAAAAAACAGCGATACCTGCGCAGCCACGTAACATGATACGCCCTTCTCTTTTCGCAGTAACCGTGCTGCTTGTTTTGCCGACCGTTACGAGCGCACAAGACAAAGCCGCTACACCACCCGCTCGATCGCCCAACAACGGTGTTACTGAGAAAATCACCTTCTCCGAGGTGAACGTCGATGGGCCATACATCGCGATGACCTTCGATGACGGGCCCCATGCAACCAACACTGCAAAGCTCCTTGATATGGCCGCGAAGAGGCACATCAAACTTACATTCTTCGTGCTCGGCGAATGTGTTGAACAGAACCCGGCGGTTCTTCAACGCGAGGTCGCGGAAGGACACGAAATCGGGAATCACTCCTGGTCGCATCCTAATCTTGCGAAGCTTTCAGACGAGGCCGTCCGCAGTCAGTTGCGAAGAACAGAAGACCTCATCTTCAAGACGGCCGGCGTAAGACCAACGCTGATGCGCCCTCCTTATGGCGAATTAACGAAACGACAGCGAATCTGGGTTAATCACGACTTTAACTACAAAGTCATCTTATGGGACGTTGATCCCCTGGATTGGAAGCGCCCTGGACCAAGTGTGGTTGCAAGTCGAATCATCGCGGGAGCGCGTCCCGGCTCAATTATCTTGTCGCACGACATCCATCCGCCGACGATCGAAGCGATGCCTCAAGTCTTCGATGCCCTCTTGGCCAAAGGCTTCAAGTTCGTGACCGTATCCGAGCTTCTCGCCATGAATAAGGGCGGGGAGCGACCGGAAGTGGTGAATCACCCCGAGGTTTCGCCCAGCGCACAACATCACCTCACACGGCCCACTCGGAATCTCCCGGCAACTTCGCTCTCGAAGTCGCCGGCTTCCGCCATTTCGCCCAATGAGCAAAATTGATACGCCTTAGGAGCTGCGCAATGTGAGCGGCGCGGACTTAAGGCACTGTCGTTTGCGATTTTTGAGGAGCAATTCTTCGAATCGCGATAACTTTGGCTAATGCATCGGACCGATCATTCCCGTTTTCGTAAAGCACACGATTTTGTTCCGGATTTTTCACATGCTGAACGGCGCACTCGCATTGTGATCGGCATCACGGCGGTGATGATGGTTGTCGAGATTGCGGTTGGTTTGATGTCGCGATCGATGGCGTTGCTGGCCGACGGCTGGCACATGAGCACACATGTCCTTGCATTTCTCATAACTGCCGTGGCCTATTACTTCGCAAGAACACAGGCCGGCAACGCGCGTTTCAGCTTCGGCACGGGGAAAATCGGTGTGCTTGGCGGATTCACCAGCGCAGTCGTGCTCTCGATTGTGGCGTTGTTAATGGCCGGCGAATCAGTGCGTCGCCTGTTTGTCCCGTTAGAAATTCATTTCAACGAGGCGATCGGCATCGCTTGCCTCGGATTGCTGGTAAACTTGGGTTGCGCACTGCTGCTTGCTGATCACCATCACGAAGGTGAGACCGGCAGCGCTCATCATGAAGACCTGAACCTGCGGGCTGCGTACCTGCACGTGCTCGCCGATGCATTTACTTCAGTCCTGGCGATTGCCGCTCTAAGTGGAGGCAAATTCCTTAGCTGGGTCTGGCTCGATCCAGTTGTGGGAATTGTCGGGAGCGGTGTCGTGTTTTCGTGGGCTTATACGCTCTTGCGTGACACGAGCGGCATCTTGCTCGATCGAACCCCAGCCTCCTCCGATTTGCCTGATGAGATTCGCCGGACCATGGAGAGCGATGGCGATTCGCTCGTGACGGATCTGCACGTCTGGCAGGTCGGCATTGGAAAATATGCAGCGATGATCTCTGTGGTGGCGCACGAGCCGAAGAGCTGCGAGTCCTACCGTGCGTTGCTGCGTGGACATCACGAACTGGTCCACGTCACGATTGAGACGCAACACTGCCGCGAAGATCACGAATCGGTCGCGACTTCCTAGAAGTCTGTTGAAATACTCAGCCAAACCGGTTGTGCCCCTTTTTCGCCTCTCCGGCGTTGCTCGTCGGTTACAGACCGCTGCGGGTGTGTGCCCTCCTCGCGCCTTGGCGAGGCCAAAAATCGGCAGCAACGCGGCATGGCTGAGTATCTCAACAGACTTCTAATGGTCAGCGCGCTCTGGCAGGTCGCCGCGGCTTACGTTTTCGCCCTTGCCGGTGGAGCGATCAGCGCATCGTTGCGCCTGGAGCACAAGGCTCTTTGCGCGCTGATTAGTTTCGCAGCTGGAACGCTGCTGGGCGTAACGTTGTTTGCAATTTTGCCCGAAGCTTTGGAAGACAGCGGCGCATGGCCGGTCCTTGCGGCGGTAGCCAGCGGATACTTCTTGTTCTTTTTCATCAGTAAACATGTCCATCACGTTTGCCCTGCTTGCGCAGCCAGCCATTTCGACGCTGATGCAACGCGGCATTTCAGCGAGATCGCCACCGCGCTGATTGTCGCATTGGCGGTTCACAGCACGACCGACGGTTTGGCCTTGGGAATTCAACAGGAAGCGTCTTCAACGGGCGCGGCAAAATGGTCGCTGTTCTTAGCTCTGTGTATTCATAAGCTCCCAGAGGGCCTGGCGCTCGGTAGTCTTTTGATCGGCGCAGGATTGCGACGTGCTACTGCCCTTGGTTGGGTAGCAGCGGTGGAAGCAACCACGCTTCTCGGCGGCGTGATCGGTATGTTGTGGGTGGGGAAAGCTTCGACTTTTTGGCTTGGTCTGATCATGGCACATGTCGGCGGCGGATTTCTCTATCTGGCGACACATGCTGTTCTCGGAGAAATGCTCAAGCACGGAAAGAAACTTGTGCTCACAAGTTTTTCGATCGGAGTCGCGTTGATCGCGGTTCTCAATATTGGCTTGAGAATGCTTGGCAATAATCACTGAAGTTGTAGAGGCGCTTGTGCCAAGCGCCTGATATTTTAGTTTCGGCGGTCGCGCGGCGACCGCCGCTACAAAATGCATTCTTTTCGTTATCGGGACGGGCATCTCTACTGCGAGGACGTCGACCTTGCCCGCGTCGCGAAGGAAGTCGGCACGCCGACTTACATTTACAGCGCGGAAACAATTCTCGATCATTACGCGCGTCTGGACGCTGCACTCGCGCCCTGGGACCACCTGATTTGTTACGCAGTCAAAGCGAACTCAAATCGCGCGATCCTGAAGTTGCTCGCGGATGCAGGTGCAGGTTTCGACATTGTTTCCGGCGGCGAACTTTATCGTGTGCTCGCGGCGGGTGGTGATCCCGGCAAATGTACGTTCGCTGGTGTCGGCAAATCGGGAGAGGAAATCGAATATGCCCTTGAGCACGGCGTTTACAGCTTCAATGTCGAGAGCGAAGGAGAGCTGGAGCATATCGATCGCATCGCGGGTGCAAACAGAACGCGCGCCCCGATTGCGTTACGCGTGAATCCCGATGTCGATCCGCATACGCACGAGTATATCTCGACCGGGTCGCACGAAAATAAGTTCGGCATCGCGCTGGATGGGATCACAGCGATTTACCAGCGCGCGTCGAAAATGCACAACGTCGAGATCGCCGGCGTCCAAATGCACATCGGCTCTCAAATTAGAGAGGCGATGCCGTTCGCGGATGCGATCAAGAAAGTGGCGCCAATCGTGCGCGAGCTGAAATCAAAATATGAAATCAAGTTTTTCAGCATCGGCGGCGGCATGGGAATTGTTTACCGGCGCGCGCTCGAAAGCGGATCAGGCAAATGGTGGCACGAGCACGACGGCGAACCGGCTGCTTTCAGCGTCCGCGATTATGCTGAGGCGGTTGTTCCAGCCTTGGGCGAGCTTGGCGTTCGCATCCTGGTCGAGCCTGGCCGTTTTCTTATCGGCAACGCGGGCGTTCTTCTTACACGTGTTCGCTACATCAAACAAACTGCGAGCAAGGCATTTGCAATCGTGGATGCCGGCATGAACGACCTGATTCGACCTGCGCTCTATCACAGTTATCACGAGATCGTGCCAATAGAAGATCCAAGCATGCGCGAGAGTAAGCCAAGGAAAATTGACGTTGTCGGGCCCGTGTGCGAGTCCGGTGATTTCTTTGCCCTGGATCGCGAAATGCCTGAACTTCATGAAGGGGATCTGCTCGCCATCATGAGCGCGGGCGCGTACGGATTTGTGATGGCTTCAAATTACAACTCACGCCAGTTGCCCGCGGAAGCGCTGGTTCGAGGCGACAAGTTTGCTCTGATTCGAAAACGGCAAACATGGGAAGATTTGGTTCGCGGGGAGATTGATCCGCTGTAGCCGGCATCGTTGCTGCCGGTCAGCCGCGGTCAACGCCCGCGGCTACAGCGCCACTTGAATTATTTGGCACCCGGCATAAATAGTCCCCTGCCTTCGATGATGAAACGCCTGTTGCTCGTTTCCTTTTTGTCTGTAATTGCGCTTGCCTCTCAAGCAGCTTCTCCTCAATCAGGCGAATATATTCTGCTCGTCGGCGGCCCATCCATGTATCAATGGGAAAAGTACAAGACTTATCCGCACGATCACTGGTGGGCGAACTTTGTTCGGGCTGCGCGTTTACGCACCGAACAATTGCGAACGGAGCTCGGGCCGGACGCAAAGATCACCTGGCTCATTTACAGGCAGGGTTACGAGGACCGCGCGAAACAGGAGCACCAGGATCTAATCAGCCTCATCGGTACCGTGCGTGACAAATTCAATATTAACCTTGTCTGGTTTGGCCCCGGCTCTGCGGTGATCAACTATCTAAACAGCGGCCAGCCGCGAGATCAGGTGAAGGTCACCGGCTTTGAATTTTTCGGACACTCAAACCGCGCGTGTTTCATGTTCGATTACAGCAACAATATCGATAGCGCTTGTAAATCGTGGTTGCACGAAAACGACCTCACTAAGATCAATCGTCATGTTTTCGCCCGGCACGCATATGCCAAGAGCTGGGGTTGCCACACCGGGGAGGAAATGTCGAAAAAATGGTTCGCCGCCACCGGCGTCCACATGGTTGGAGCTCTTGGCAAAACCCAGTTCATGATGGAAGAACTGCCAATCCTCATTTCCGACGGCGGCAAGTGGGTCAACTAAATTTCAGATTTCAGATTTCGGATTTCGGATTTACCATCGCGAGCACGCGATGACGTTTCGGGAACTCGAAGACCTTTATCATCAGCCGCTATTCGACCTCATTTCTCAAAGCCGGGCGGTTCATCTTCAGCATTGGCGCAGCGAAGAAGTGCAACGGTGCAGTTTGCTGAGCATCAAGACTGGCGGTTGCAGCGAAGATTGCGCCTATTGTGCGCAGTCCGCTCATTATTCCACCGGCCTTGAGCGCGAAGATTTATTATCCCTGGAAGATGTCATGACTGCCGCCCAGCTGGCGCGCTCAAAAGGCGCGACGAGGTTTTGCATGGGCGCGGCTTGGCGCGGCGTGCGTGACGGTTCCGAAAAATTTGAACGCGTGCTGGAGATTGTCCGGAAAGTAACCCGGCTCGGCATGGAAGTATGCGTTACTCTCGGTGAGATCGGCTCAGCGGAGGCGCGCAAACTCAAAGCCGCTGGAGTTACGGCCTACAACCATAACATCGACACTTCTCCGGAGTTTTATCCGGAAATTGTGAGCACACACACATTTCAAGACCGGCTCAACACCATCGCCGCTGTACAGGAAAGCGGCATGTCGGTCTGTTGCGGCGGGATCATCGGCATGGGGGAAACCGAGAACGATCGATTGCGAATGCTGGAGGTACTAAGGAACTTTGATCCGCCGCCGGAAAGCGTGCCGATCAATTGTCTAATGCCGATGCCGGGCACACCGTTGGCCGATCAACCGCCGGTCGATATTTTCGAGCTGGTTCGCCTGGTTGCTGTCACACGAATTGCGCTGCCGAAGGCGCGGGTTCGCCTGGCAGCTGGGCGCACGCGCCTTTCACGCGAGGGTCAGGCCCTTTGTTTTTTCGCGGGCGCGAATTCGATTTTTTACGGCGACAAACTTCTGACCGCGAAGAATCCGGCTGCTGACGTAGATGTAGCCCTTTTGCGCGAGCTGGGACTGGGCGTCGAATCGAGAGTAGTGACGACTGCGGACTGACGAATGCCGCGCGTAGGCGTGTGCTCGTCATCGGCAGTGAGCGACTGGCGGCCAAAAAAAATTAGAATCGACAACGATGCGCCATTTTGCGATGAAGTTTCCGGGGCTGATCGGACTCAACAAGAACCTCAACAGAAAGAAATTATGGACTGGAAAAAATTCTTCATCGCATGCGTTGCAGCGTTTGGTTTCATGTTCGTGTTTGGATTCCTCTGGTACGGCAAACTGATGCAGGGCGCGCATCAGGAAGTCCCTGTGCTTTGGCGCCCTCAAGCAGACTTTGGCAGCCATTTTTCATGGCTCGTCTTTGGCCACATTGTGATGGCGTTTTTCCTTACTCTGCTTTGCTCGAAATTTGTCCCCGCAGGCGCCCCGGGGCCATGCGCGCAACTGGGCATTTTGCTGGCGCTTGTTTATATCGGCAACGATTTCATCACGTACGCGGTGCAGCCGATAACGATGAAAATCCTGTGGGGCTGGATTGTGGGCGCCCTGATCCAATTCGGTGTTGCCGGTGCAATCATTGGCGCGATCTATAAGTCCAGCTCACCGGCGACAAGTTAGATTCCGACGTTTATGAAACGATTCATCATCGCATTCATTGCTGCTTATATATTTATGTTCGTTTGGGGTTGGCTCTTGAACGGCGTCCTGCTCAAGGGTGTTTACGCGGAAACGCCGAATCTCTGGCGATCGCAAAGTGAAATGATGAGCTTGTTTCACTGGATCATTATCGGTCAGGCGCTTTTGATTTTTGCGTTTGTGGCGATTTATGCGAGCGGCTTCGCCGGTGGGGGCGTAACGGCAGGAATCCAGCTGGGGATCCTGTTGGAGATCGCGGCGATCGGCATGCGTCTCGCCATCTACGCAATCCAGCCGTTTCCCGCAAAGTTGATCATTTACGGAAGCGTCAGCGGTCTTATCGAGATGATAATTGTCGGCGCGATTGTTGGGGCGATTTACAAACCAGCAGTTGCGCAGACAGCTTAGCGAAGGATTGCTTTCGATCCATACGGATTTCGAAGTTGGATGGTGGGCGCGTGTCGCGCCGTAGCGTTGCGGATCCGGCTTGCGCGTTGAACGTTTACGTTTATGGAAAAATTTTCGCAAACTCCGGCAGCGCTCGGCTATCGCATGCCCGCGGAGTGGGAATCGCATGCCGCGACCTGGCTGTCGTGGCCGCGGCGCGAAGGGATCAGTTTCCCGGATTCATTCGATCGAGTCATGCCGTCAGTGCGAGCCATGGTCGAGGAGCTCATCGAATCGGAGCAGGTTTGTATCAATGTCTGCAACGGTACACACGAAGCTGAGGCCCGTAAGGTATTACGTGGGTTACCGACGGAACGGTTGTCGTTTCACTTAGTTCCCACGAATGAGCCATGGTGCCGCGATCACGGGCCAATTTTTCTCGCGCGCGTCACCGACCCGAAGCTTGCAGCGGTGGATTGGAATTACAACGCCTGGGGAAACAAGTATCCGCCTTTCGATTTGGATGAAGTGGCGCCGACGCGCATCGCGAAGATTCTCGATGTGCCGGTGTTTTATCCGGGCATGATTTTGGAGGGCGGCGCCATTGATGTGAACGGCGCAGGCGCGCTCCTAGCCACCGAGTCATGTTTACTAAATAAGAATCGAAATCCGACTCTCTCGCGTGAAGAGATCGAGCAACGATTGCGGGATTACCTGGGAGTTCGTGATATTTTCTGGCTGGGTGACGGCATTGCTGGCGACGACACAGATGGTCACATCGACGATCTCGCGCGCTTTGTCTCAGAACGAACGGTCGTAACGGTTGTCGAAGACAATCGCGACGACGAAAATTACAAGCCACTCCAGAAAAACCTCGCGCGCCTGCAAGCGATGAAAATTGGCGGACGCGCGATTGAGGTCATCACGCTCCCAATGCCGAAGAAAATCATGCGCGAAGGCCTGCGGCTGCCTGCGACCTACGCGAATTTCTACATCGCAAACGATGGTGTGCTTGTGCCAACATTTGCCGATCCTGCCGATGAAACTGCGTTGTCGATCCTGCGCGAATGTTTTTCAAATCGCCGCGTCATTGGGATCGATTGCCGCGAACTGATTTGGGGACTCGGAGCATTTCATTGCCTCACACAACAACAACCGGCGGTCTGAAATAGAGAAATTACGACTGCAAAACCGTGCGGGAATGCGCGGTGTCCGAGGTTTGCTTCTCAATAATCAGCAGTTGGCCCCGGTTTGTAACCGCTTTTCAGAATGGCATCGTGAAGATCAGGAGGATGCGTCTTGCGTGCGTCAAACGTTACGACGACGCGCTCGCGCTCTAGATTGACTTTTACATCTTTCACGCCGGCAATTTTCTTCA
>JBEDUS010000168.1:0-9153 GCA_040414975.1 Candidatus Udaeobacter sp. | reverse complement strand
CACTTTGAAAGGTGGTTTTCCCTCATTAAAATAGCCCGGAACCCGGTTGCGACGATTATGAACGATTCCGGCGTCATTCTGGCGCAATTCTACCGATTCATGTGCAATTTCAGCAACCGTTGCAAGAGGCGGCCATATCAAACCAATGGATTTTGTCGAATGTGAACTCGGCCGCCGCGGCCTGCAAGGGGTCAAAACGTACATCGCCTGGTCGCAACAGTCCTTTGAAGCTCTCCGCCGTCTTTCACGAAACTGGCCTTATCGAATATCCGTAACTGGGTCTTGTGCTTCTTGCCATGTTCGCGTGTAATTTTTCTCATGTTTATCAAATCTATTAGGATTGGTCTCGCGGGATTGGTCCTTACCGTGGCGAGCGCGTGGGCAGAACCATCAAATATTCAGGGAATCGTCAAGGATCCGAAGGGTCAACCGATAGAAGGCGCTGAGATTCGAATCGAAGAGAGAAATGGCGAGAGATTGATCAGAGTCGTTAAAACGGATGCAACCGGCCACTATGTTTCAGATAGTTTACCAGCCGGTACATATCGAGTCACGTTGGTTGTGAATGGCGCCGTCAAAACGTCAATTAACAATACGACAGTTGAAGCTAGCGAACCGACGCGGCTGAATTTTGATCTGAAATCGACTTCAGCAGCGCAGGCATCATTGGCCGCAAAGAAAGGCAAGCACTGGGTCTGGATTCCGGCGTTCACCGGAAGTCGTCTGCCTGGTCGCTGGGTCGAAGTTGATGACAGTGGAGCGTGGGCGGCTGATGCCAGTTCTCTAAACGTCGTACGCATCAGCGGCGAAGAACTGCAGCGGACAGTTCACAGCGTAGGTATCAAAAGGGGCCAGTAGCTCGGAACGTCGTCTTCACTTCGTCAGGTTCCGACTGGATGCCACCTGCTTGGTCGCGTAAGGGATTCTGTCGGGCGGCAACCAAAACGAGATCAGCACAGCTATGGCAACTGCGAGCAGCTCTCATTTCAAAGTGCACAGTAAAGCATTTGCGATTGCGGTTGCGATCTCGAGCGCGCACCGGAATCCTTTCAACGATGAAGATGACGATATTTAAGGGCAGCGAGATTGAGGTAGAGAAAGAGATCAACAAATGGCTACAATCCGAGCGCATCAATAAGATTCGCCACGTTACACACGTGAATTGCGGGCCAACGGTGTACATCACTGTTTGGTGGCATCGCCTGGATTCAGGTAAACGCCCGCAGAATCCGCCGATGACACACGGACTCTCCTGATACCAGCGACATCTATTAGCGCCCGTGTGAAAGCGGCGAGGCCTGTCAATTCGTAGCAACGGTGAACAGTATGCGAGGTAAGCTCAATCCAGCCGGCGCCTTTGAAACAGTGCAACAAACTGCGAGGGGCCAGAGTTTACGGGGACTAACCCTGGCGCGGCAGCATGAAATTAGCACGGGCAACCAATAACCGCCTCTCCGCACCGGTGAGTGCTCGCAGTTTGTTGTCAAAGTTTGGTCCGATACTGCGCAGATAGGGTTTGTTAGCAAGCTCAATCGCTGTCATCCTCGGCTTGAATGACATCTAGGATGCCGCCTCGCATCGAGAGGCCAAGTAAAAGAGCTGTCCTTCGGCGGGTCATTTCAGCCGAAAAGGCCTAGTTGCATCGTAAGTCTTCGAAATGAAGCGCAAGACAGTTTCGGACGCGCGCACATTTGATTACGCCGACAAGAGACGGCAAACATCGAGGAGATTTGCTCGGCAAAGATGCCCTGGCCAGTCATACGCGTGTGCCACTGGAAATTATTTAGACGATCTCCTCGCAAATCGCGGATGCGTCCCAGCACCTTCTCTTTGCGGTCTGGAAAATGTTCCTCGAGCCAGTGTTCAAACAGTGGCGCGACCGCCCATGGCAGGCGAACAATCGTGTATGCGGCAAATTGCGCTCCGGCTTTTGCGCAGGCATCGAGAATCTTTGGAACTTCATGGTCGTTAAGCCCGGGAATAATCGGCGCAACCATTACGCCGGTTGGAATTCCTGCAGCGCGAAGTTGCCGGATCGCATCAAGCCGCGCTTGAGGTGACGATGTGCGCGGCTCGAGCACGCGCTGTAAATTCGAATCCAGCGAAGTAACTGAAATATTTACGGCCGCCGCATCGTGCGCTGCAAGGTCACTCAAAAGGTCGACGTCGCGTGCAACCAGGCGGTTCTTCGTGATAATCGCAACCGGGTTGCGAAATTTGGCGAGCACTTCGAGGCAGCCCCGGGTGATACGCAGCTTTCGTTCGATGGGCTGATACGGATCGGTCACGCCGCTCATCACCAGTGTCTGTGGCTTCCATCCAGGCGATTCTAATTCGTCGCGCAACAACTCCGGCGCATTTGTTTTCACCATGATCATGCTTTCGAAATCGAGCCCCGAGGAAAAACCGAGATATTCGTGCGTCGGCCGCGCGTAACAGTAAATGCAGCCGTGTTCGCAGCCTCTAAAAGGATTTAGGCTCGTCTCAAAGCCGACATCGGGGCTGTTGTTCCGAGTGATGATGGATTCTGTTCCGTCGCGAAAATATTGCGTTCCGCGCCGCGGCCGTTCTTCCGCTCGAGGATCAATGTCCACCACATCGGGATCGGCTTGATCGACGTGTAGCTTTTCGAACCGGTTGGCCGGACTCCATGAAGCGCCGCGGCCGTGAATCGGTGCGTGGCTTGGGGGAGTCTCTTGGACAACGGGCCGAAACTTTCTCGCCATGGTATAAGTTCACATGAACATATCACAGTGTCGAGGAAATCTTTTCGGTAAATTCGCAATACTCCATCAATCGATTAGTCGATGGCTGCCTGATTTCGCTTGGAGTAGTGAAGTAATGGAGTAATGAAGTTCCGACCGCGAATCAGCGTCTTATCCGGAGGGGTGGCAGAGCGGTTGATTGCGCCGGTCTTGAAAACCGCATTTTAGCCTCGTAGAAAAATCCGTTGCCACACAGTTGCCATTTTCCGGCAACTTTCTAAGCCGATCAAAAGTGCCGACCTGAATTCGAATTCAGAGCGGTAGATTCTTCTGTCGTTATGCTCGAGAACCCGCGGTATGGAGCAACTACTCAATGGTTATCGCGAACTCAGCAAGGCAAGCAACGTGCCTGAACGCACCTTGAGAACGCTGGTGAAAAATGGCGTTTTGCCGTGCATCCGCGCCGGTCACCGGACGATCTTGTTCTCACCTTCAAAAATCGAAAAGGCACTGCAACGGCGGACCATCAGGGAGGTCAACCAATGAACTCGCCTCCTGTAAAACGAAGCGCGCCCGGACGGGAAATCACGGGCGCAGCTAAACTTCGACTGACCCTAAGCTATCGGGCTTTCGGAACGTCACAACTTTGCCAATGGCGAGACGGGCCAGGGGTCTGCAAGTTTCAAACTCGCAACCCCGCTTTTGCGCGCAAGCTGAGCCAACGCAGCAAAGCGTGTCTAGTCGCTTACTCAGTGAGCGGCGGTTATCTGCGCGTGTTCCAAGAACCAATCAAGCCATGGCGTGCACGGAATCTTATCGAGCGTTATCTTGGGCCGACTAATGGAGCGTTTTTCGCCGGCGCTCCGCCACAGCATACGCCGGAAGCAGGCGGGCGGGTAAAGACAGCGGGCAGATCTGAAAGGGGCGCTCATGAGTCCGCCCGTGGAAAATCTGGTATCCCACGTCAACGCGAAACGCAGCGGCAAAGGCGCGTTGAACGGGCCGTCAATGGTAAGGATTGTTGCCGGGCTAAAAGCTAAAGCGGAACAATTGCTCTTCGGCTTCGTGAATGAAATTTCTTTGAGTCCAAAGAAACGGGCCGGTGCCGCGACGCACCGGACTTGCAACTAAACCGTCGCAAAACTCAAAATAGGAGAACTATCATGACTGAATCAACAGACGGCTCAACGCCCGCCTCCGAATCCATTAATCGGGTAAATGACATCGAGAAGCCAGAACCGGATCTTTACGATCCGTTCGCACCTGAGAATTTAAAGCTCCCACAGGAGTTTTTAGATCAGATAGCGACGGTCTCACTACTGTGTGTGATCCCCGTTGAAAAACCGAGCGACCAGGAATTCATCAGAGTCCATCCGACCTACGAACATTTAGCGCCTCTAATCACGCACCAAGCCGAAAGAGGAGCTCGCTATTTAATCGACAAGCATTTTTTGCCGTTCGTTGCAGAACACAATATTAAGTTTCACTATGAACAGCTTTATCTTTACACAACTCGCCAGGGAAAACTCGCTTTTTGGCCGATCAAAATTAGGAACAACAACCGAGAAAATACCTGGCTGGAGTCGGCAGAGGCCGCAAAAGATGAAGGCAGAGAAAAGTGGGTTTGCGTTACATCCAGTCAACATGATCGGATGTACAAAATAGCTAAAGCCAAGGGAGAATTCCCAGATCCGGATTGGCTTAAAATCACTCAGGGTATGACCCTGCCTGAATTGCTGCGGAGGGCTTTTAAAGAGCGATTGATCATGGGCGAAAGCCATCCGCTAATCCAGAAACTATTGGGAGCGGCATGAAAAACCAGCTGGACCGGTTTCGAAAGGTCTACCTGGTTGATACCGAATTTGTTCCGCGACCTGGCGAACGGCCCATTCCGGTCTGCATAGTTGCTCGAGACTACAAGACGAAGCACACAATTCGAAAATGGCGGGACGAATTAAGCGCGCTCCCGCCTTTCCCGCATGGGCCGGACATATTGTTCGTATGCTACTTCGCCCCAGCGGAGCTTGGTTTCTATCGGGTAATGAATTGGGAGCCACCGCCGAGAATTCTGGATCTCTACGTTGAATATCGAAATTGCTACAACTGTTTGCCCACAGTCGTTGAACAAAAGCTTTATGAGAAGGGCGAGAAAAAACCCGGGAGAAATAGTCTGGTCGGCGCGTTGATGCAATTCGGATTGCCTACGATTGGCGCTTCCGAAAAGAAGAAAATGACTGATCGGATTTCAAGAGGTGGACCTTGGACACCGGACGAGAAATTGGCAATCGTCAATTATTGTGAAGATGATGTGATAGCCCTAGATCGACTGCTTACGGCAATGCTGCCACGCCTCGATCTGCCTCGGGCTCTTTACCGCGGCCGTTATATGCCTGGCGTCGCTGCGATGGAGTACGCCGGCGTGCCGATCGACGTCGAATTGCTCAAGCGATTACGTGCGCGTTGGAAACATATCCGACAAGAATTGGTTACACGCGTCGATGCTCAATTTGGCGTTTACGAAGGGACTTCCTTTCGAAGTGACAAATTCGCACATTGGTTGGACGAGCATGGAATACTTTGGCCGCGTTATCCCAGCGGCGCCTTAATTCTGACAGATGAAACATTTCGGGAAATGGCCAAAATCCATTCCGAACTCAATGCGCTACGAGAGTTACGCCACGCGCTTTCTCAAACGCGATTAAACGATCTGACGGTCGGTGCCGACGGGCGTAACCGCGTTATGATTTCGCCTTTTGGTGCTCGTACGTCACGCAATACCCCTTCCAATTCCAAATTTATTTTGGGACCGTCCGTTTGGTTGCGCGGTTTAATCAAACCACCACCTGGATCCGCTGTTGGATACATCGACTGGGTCGCGCAGGAAATTGGTATTGCCGCCGCGCGATCAAACGATTCCGCGATGAAATCGGCGTATGAGAGCGGCGATCCTTATTTGTGGTTTGCAAAAGCAGCCAAGGCTGTGCCAGAAGACGCTACTCCACAGACTCACAAACTGGAACGCGCTCTCCACAAGCAATGCATGCTTGGCGTCAACTACGGTATGGAAGAACGTTCGTTGTCGCTGCGAATCAATCAGCATGTTTTGGTTGCGCGTAGCATGCTGTTGCGTCACCGCGAGATCTTTTGGCGCTTCTGGGAATGGTCCGATAACCAGGTCCGTCGAGCAATGCTAACTGGCATCACTTCCACGATTTTCGGTTGGCGATATCACGTAACAACCGATCACAACGTCCGATCAATTCGCAATTTTTCTATGCAAGCCACCGGCGCTGAAATTTTGCGGTTGGCTATCTGTCTAGGTGTCGAAAACGGGATTGAAATTTGTGGCCCGGCGCATGATGCAGTTTTTATTTTGGCTCCGCTCGAGCAACTGGGCAAAGACATCGCGCGCATGCGGGATTTCATGGAAGAAGCTTCTCGAATCGTCCTGGGCGGATTCAAACTCCGGACTGAATTCACCGCGGTGCGCTATCCCAAACGGCACATGGATCCGCGCGGCCGAGAATTCTGGGACATCGTGATGTCGCTATTATGAATCCAAAGATTGACATGGATAGATTCCGCCTGAGTCCAGAAGACTTAGCGAAATTTCAAAAGCCGCCATTGCCGAAATCCGGCAAGCCCCAAAAGGGAATCCAGTTTTACCAGTTCCCGAAAGCTGTGGTGGACGCGCTCATTCAAGTGAATTACGCGCCGACCTGGGCATTGGCAGCCGCGATTTACAAGGGCTGGTACGAAGATTTCAAGAAACGAAACCCAGTTAAACTGACTTCTGCCCTTTTGGCCGAGTTTCGCGTTTCAAAAAGACAAAAGTCAAAAGGCTTGAAGCTTCTAGAACAGAGCGCCCTGTTCCTTGTGGAGCGTTTTCCGGGTCGCAATCCAGTGGTCACGATGACATGGATTCCGATTAAAGATTGAACGGCTTGCCGATTTTGGGGGGCACGGCAGGTGGTGCCGATTTGGATCCACCAGTGGTGCCGATTTGGATCCACTTTGGCCAAAAGTGGTGCCGATTTTGGACCCCCCGGTCCCGCTTCTTTATTATTATTCTTTAAGATACTTCTTAAAAATATGTACGTACCCTCCCATCTCTCCGTTGCCCATGTCAGCAAAAAGAATGAGATGATAGCCATCGGACAAATCAACGTCGCACGATAAAAGACAAAACGAGTCGCGGTCGAAAAACGCTGTTCACCCAGACGCTGCGGCGAGGAGCCGTAATGCCTTCTTCTTTTCCGAAACCTCGCGCGCGCGAGACGTCTTCAAGGCGGACCTGCTAAATATCGTCGTTAAAGCAGCGGACAAGGAAGCGCGTCATGCCGAGTGGCTCTTGGAACGCCATTGGCCTAACGAGTTTGGGCGGAGCGAGCCGCGCGAGATAATCTATGTCCACGAACCTGCGCCGCTGCTCGTTCAATCGCAATCGCCAGAAGTGCGAATAAAAATCTCGACATCTTTAACACGCTTAGCGTAAAAAGGCTTTTCCTTGGGGCGGCGCTGATGAGAAGACAAACGAACATCTCGGTTAAGGCGCATCTTCTTCGCAGTGCGTTTTACTTACTCCTGGTGCTGGCCTGCACAATAGCGTTCGCGCTGGCACAGCGAAACACTGACAAGCGAAGCGTGCCGGTTGAGACGCCTGTGGCCGCGAGCACGAATCCGACTGTTATGGGAATGCAGGCCGACGTGCCGTCGTTCACCAAAGCGGTCGGCGTCTCAGAACTTCCATATCACACGCCTGGAGGGGCGCCGATCCCGGAAATTCCAAAACGTCAAGCGGCCCTACCCGGCGTTCAGGGGCTCACCATTCCGCCTTTGCCCAAAGCTCCTCAGGTGGTCCTCTATGACCAGTACAACAACGCGTCGAATGTTTTCACTTTGTCCGCGACGTTCGCCGACCTGCCGACCTACAACTCTGATCTGGCTGATGACTTTGTGGTGCCCGCGGGGCAATCGTGGAATGTGCAGTCGATCGACGCGGATGGGCTGTACTTCAATTGCCCGAACAACAATTGTATCGGTGCGACCGATTGGAATGTTTTCCTTTACGTAGACAACGGCAGCGGCGTGCCTGGCACGCAAATTTACAGCGCCACCCACCAACCGGTCACGCACGTCGGCACCACTTTTACAGTCAACCTGCCCAACGTCGCGGTCCTCAGCGCGGGCCATTACTGGGTAGAGATGCAAGCCAACATGACCTTTAGGACTCAGGGCGAATGGGGTTGGAACGACCGGACCGTGCTCTCCAACAATTCCGCGGCTTGGCAAAACCCGGGTGGCGCCTTCTGTGCCTGCCCCAGCTGGACGGCAAGGACCCTCTGCTTTCCTAACGATCCGTCACCTGACCAAGTTTTCCGGCTCAACGGTACCGTTGGCCAGCCCGTAACACCGACGCCCACAACTACGCCGACGGTAACACCAACCGCAACGGCTACGCCCACACCCACGACAACACCGCCGCCAACACCCTCACCTACGCCGACGCCCACGGGGACGCCCCGGCAGTGTCAGCTTCGCGTACTCCTGGTCCATACTGAACTATCCGGCCCACCGACCACGATACACGACCAGATAGCCGCCGAACAGGGCGTTACCCAGGTGGACTACTTCAATGCTCATCTGGCTACACCTACCCTGCAACAGCTGCAACAGTACGACATCGTATTCGCCTTCGACACCGGCGGTGCTTGGTACGACCCTGTGGCGATGGGGAACGTGTTGGCTGACTACCAGGACGGAGGCGGAGTGGTAGTGGTGGGCAACTACGCTTGGTACTTGGGAACCTGCTGCCTGCTGCAAGGAAGGTGGATCAACGACGGATACTCGCCGTACAACGACACAGCGGACAATCTCTACGATTACGAGACCGCCTGTATCACCAATCCCCCCTATCCGCTGATGGCAGGAGTAAGCGACTTAAGCTGCGGCAATCGCATCGGCGTAACCCTTACATCAGGAGCAACCGCAGCAGCAGTTTGGCCGGACGGCGCGCCAGCAGTGGCATACAAGACCTATAACGGGCATACGGCAGTAGCTCTGAACGCTTCCCTCGGAAACTACGGCGGCTTCTCAAACGACTGGGGACGCCTCATCGTCAACGCGGGCAGGTGGCTGCTTAATTGCGGGCCGCTGCCTACACCGACGCCCACACCCACGCCGGGGCCGTGTCAGTTGCGGGTGTTGATTGCCTACTCTGATGTAGGCCCACAGCCGAATGTACTCCAGCACGAGATCGCGGTGGAACAAGGTGTTACCCAGGAGGACTACTTCGATGCCTCCAACGGCACCCCCACTCTATGCCTACTCAAACAGTACGACATCGTGTTCGCCTTCTCCAACGCTGCTTGGAGCGATCCCGTGGCCATGGGGAATGTGCTGGCCGACTACGAAGATGCGGGCGGAATCGTGGTCGTAGTCACCGCCG
>JBEDUS010000167.1:0-5675 GCA_040414975.1 Candidatus Udaeobacter sp. | reverse complement strand
GCTGCGAATCGAGCTTTGGCATGCCGATCGAACACTTCAAAAGCCTGACGAGAAAGGAAGCTGTGACCGTCCCTAGCCTTTTCACCCGGCTAAAACGCCGAAGCGTCTACAAGATCGCTATAGCTTACGTGGTTGCGGGCTGGCTGTTCATTCAAGTCGCGACGCTGGCTTTTCCATTTTTTAAGATTCCAAATTGGTCGGTTCGACCTATCGCGATGCTGATTGGGCTAGGATTTCCAATCGTATTGATAATCGCCTGGACCTTAGAGCTGACTCCCGGAGGTTTGCAGCGAATTCGTTCCGCAGATGATTTACCAGACAAACCGTTACGTAGGCGCATATGGACTTACGTCTTGGTCGTAGCCGTCGCGCTTTCGATCGGTTTGTTTCTCGTGGGACGCTACACAGCTCTAAGAGAAGCTGGGGCTCTTGGTTCGCCTACGAGGTCGATCGCAGTGCTTCCGTTTGAAAATCTCAGCCACGAAGAAGAGAACGCCTTTTTCGCCGATGGCATGCAGGACGAAATTTTAACTCACCTGGCCCGGATCGCCGATTTAAAGGTGATTGGCCGCACTTCTGTGATGCAATACAAAAGTGGTATTGCTCACGATCTGCACCAGATCGGCCACGAACTCGGGGTGGCAAATGTAGTGGAAGGAAGTGTTCGACGCGTCGGAAATCGCATACGCGTTAATCTGCGGTTGGTAGATACGCGCACCGAGCGAGAGTTATGGGGACAGACCTATGATCGCGATCTTGCCGACGTTTTCGCAATCCAAAGTGAAATCGCGATAGCGATTGCCGACGAACTTCATGCAGAGCTTTCGGCAAACGAAAAGAGCGACATCGAACGCCCCGCGACGAGCGACATCGGAACTCTAAACCTTTATACTCAGGCCGAAAATCTTCTTCTGACCAGCTTTAGCAGTGCCGCGAAAGTAAAGTTACTGCAGGCGGCCGAGCTGTTGAACCAGGCTGTCGAGCGCGACCCATCGTTTTTCAGGGCGTATTGCCGGCTCGCCTATACGCAGGACCAACTTTACTTCCAAGGTTTCGACCATACCGCAGGACGACTAGCATTGGCTGAAGCTGCCGTTCAGGCCGCGTCCCGCCTCCGCCCGGAAGCAGGTGAGACCCATCTTGCACGTGCAGAAAATCTTTATCAAGGATACCTCGATTACGACAGCGCACTGGCCGAGCTCAAACTTGCCCGCCGGAGTCTCCCAAACTATCCCCGGCTCTTCGCTCTGAAGGGTTACATCCAGCGCCGACAGGGGCATTGGCAAGAATCCACGCGTAACCTGGAGCGTTCGATCGAACTTGATCCGCGCAACTTTTTCACCCTTCAGCAGATCGCGCTCAGTTATGGACTGCTCTACAAATACGCTGAGGCGACATCCGTCCTGGAGCGCGCATTGGCCGTTGAGCCGAGCGACGTTAACACAAAAGTCGCGCTTGCGGCCGTTCAGTTTCATTCAAAGGGCGACACCAAACCGCTGCATCAAGCCATCGATTCCATCCGGGCCACCATCCCGAGTGCGCTGCCGAATGTGGCCAATAATTGGCTTAGCTGCGCATTTGCCGAGCGCGACCGCGCAGAAGTAAAAAATGCATTGGATGCATTCGGTGACACACCTCTTACCGACTACGCCGTTCATTTAACTCGTCCGCTGATGGAGGGGATTATGGCTCGGATGACTAACGACGAAGAAAATGCGCGATTGGCTTTCACTCGTGCCAGAGCGGAGCAGGAGAAAATTGTTCAAGCGCAACCTGATTATGGGCCCGCGTTGTGCGTGTTGGGTCTAATCGATGCGGGTCTCGGGCGGAAGGAGGAAGCGTTGCGCGAAGGCCGGCGTGCAGTCGAGCTTCTTCCGGTGAAAAAAGATGCAATCAATGGTCCGCTCATGATTGCGTATCTGGCGGTGATTGCTGGGTGGGTTGGGGACAAAGATCTCGCCTGCGAACAGCTGGCTATCGCCGTGCGTACCCCGAGCACGGTAAGCTATGGTCAATTAAAACTTTTGCCACGCTGGGACCCGCTACGTGGCGACCCGTGTTTCGAGAAAATCGTTGCATCTCTCGGGCCCAAGAAAACTTCACTGTGACTAACCCCGAACGTAACCAGGGCCATTTATCCAATTGATAGAGCTAAATCTTACGTGGGAGAGAACTTAACACTAAGATTTTCCGGAGTACAACTGCGGATAGGTGCTCAAGCGACTCTATGGTCATGATCAGTGGAACCAGAGTCTGCGCAAGGTGCGGGGCAAAAATTTCCGGCGACGTAAGATCAGCCGTTTGCCCGGCTTGTCTTTTAGAAACCGGCCTCGGCTTGTTCGGGAGCGAATCTGTAGCCGCGTTCAGTGACCCCGGCTGCGACGATAGCACTCGAGTACCGGACAGAAAGAAAGCCAAGCAGTCAACAACAACTCTCGGAGACTTTGGCGACTACGAACTCCAAGAGGAGATTGGCCGGGGCGGCCAAGGCGTGGTTTATCGCGCTCATCAGAAAAGTCTTAATCGCATCGTCGCAATCAAAGTAATTGGCCTGGGTTACTGGGCAAAGGAAGGGGATTTGAAGCGCTTTCGCCGGGAAGCGGAAGCCGCTGCCAGCCTGGATCATCCGGGCATCGTTCCCATCTACGAGGTGGGCGAGCGGGATGGCCAGTGCTACCTCAGCATGAAATATGTCGAGGGCGGGCAGCTTGACGAAGTAGTCAGCCGCGAGGCCATACCCATTCGGCGCGCGGTGAAGCTCATTGCCAAGCTCGCCCGCACGGTGCACCACGCGCACCAGCACGGCATTTTGCATCGCGACATCAAGCCTGGAAACATCCTGCTCGATCAACAAGGCAAACCGCATCTGACTGACTTTGGCCTTGCTCGATTACTCGAAGCAGAAAGCACGATCACCCACACGCTGGACGTGATGGGCACACCCAGTTACATGGCGCCGGAACAAGCCGCCGGCGAAACTACAAAACTCAATAAAGCCACCGATATCTATGGGCTCGGCGCGGTGTTCTACCAATTGCTCACTGGCCACCCACCTTTTGCAGGAGGAACAACCTACGAAACTATCCGGCTAGTGCTGGATACTGAGCCGAGGCAACCGCGGTCGTGGAATCGGAAAATAGACCGCGACCTTTCAACAATCTGTCTGAAGTGTCTTGAGAAAGACCCAAAACGTCGATACTCTTCCGCGCTCGCCCTGGCCGAGGACCTGGAACACTGGCTGAAGCACGAACCAATCTGGGCACACCGCACTGGAATTTTTACCCGGACACGCAAATGGGTGCAGCGAAATCCGGCTGTTGCTGCCCTGATCTCATCGTTGGTTGCTTTGGGAGTAGTCATAGGTTGGACCATTTGGAAAAGCGAGTTATTTCGTCCTCCGCCCGAAAAGAGCATCGCAGTGCTTCCGTTTGAGAACTTGAGTCGTGATCCGGATAACGCCTATTTCGCGGATGGGGTGCAGGACGAAATTCTGACCGACCTCGGCCGCATCGGCGATCTTAAAGTAATCGGTCGCACCTCAGTGATACAATACAAGAGCGGGGTCGCGCGCAATCTGCGTGAGATCTCGAACCAACTTGGGGTCGCGCATTTAATACAGGGAAGTGTCCAGCGCGCCGGGAATCGCGTGCGCGTCAACGTGCAACTGTTCGATGGGCGCACAGAGCGAGGGTTATGGGGGCAAACTTATGACGGAGATATCGCGGACTTTTTTGCAATACAAAGTCGGATCGCACTGGCGATTGCCGACGAACTTCATGCACAACTCTCCGCAAACGAGAAAAACGAAATCGAGCGTCCTGCGACAAAGGATGTTACTGCCATCGATCTTTACACCCGCGCCAAACAGCTTTTCTTGACGCCGGGCTATTTTGTTAGCTCAAAACCGATTTTGTTGCAGGCGGAGAATCTGCTCAATCAGTCAATTGCACGGGATCCATCGTTTTTCCAGGCATATTGCCAACTCGCCTTTGTTCACGACTCACTATATTTCTTTGGTTTCGACGGCACACCGGCGCGCCTTGCCCTGGCTGAAACAGCCCTTGAAACAGCCTCTCGTTTACGTCCCGATTCAGATGAGATGCACCTCGCGCGTGCATGGAATCTTTACTGGGGACACCTCGATTATGACGGCGCTTTGGCTGAGCTGGAACTTGCCCGCCGAACCTTCCCAAACAATCCCCAACTGATATTTCTGACCGGGTTAGTCCAGAGGCGTCAGGGTCACTGGGAAGATTCCACACGAACATTTGAGCGCGCCGCTGAGCTTGATCCACGCAATTTTGGGGTGTTGGGGGGCATTATGGCAAATTATGCGACTCTTGGGCGCTATGCTGAACAACAAATGTGGTTAGGCCGCATGCTGGCTTTGGAACCCGAGGATGCCGTTACGAAAGTCGTACTTGCGGAGGTCGATTTCGCGTGGAGAGCTGATACCCGGCCGCTGCATCAAATGATCGATTCAGTTCGGGCTACAAGTCCGGCCGCAGTGCGAGAGATTCAACTTTATTGGCTCCAGTATGCACTAGCCGAACGTGACGCCGCTGCGGCAACAGCTGCCTTAATTGCTGCCCAGGGGGATCCAATTAATCTGGGAAACGATATTTTTTGTACTCGTCCATTTGTAGAAGGTGTTATCGCCCGAATGGCGAAGGATAATGACAGAGCGCGGTTAGCTTTCACGGCGGCGCGCGCGGAGCAGGAGAAAATCGTCGAAGCTCAACCCGATTTTGGCCCGTCGTGGTGTGTGCTGGGTTTAATCGATGCTGCTCTTGGCCGCAAAGAAGATGCGTTGCTAGAAGGGCGACACGCGATTGAGCTGATGCCCGTGAAAAAAGATGCGCTCAGAGGGAAGGCGTTGATCAAGTATCTGGCGATGATTGCTGCGTGGGTCGGTGACAAAGACCTCGCCTGCGAGCAACTGACCCGCCTTGCCCGTCCTCCAAGCCCTGTCACTTATGGCCAATTGAAACTCTTGCCCTATTGGGACCCGCTGCGCGGCGACCCGCGCTTCGAAAAGATTGTCGCCTCCCTCGCGCCGAAAGAACACTAATGTCGCTCACCTTACTTCACCTCCGATTTGCCGCTGACTGCCTGCTCTTCGGCCAAGGCATTCTGGCTTGCTTCCCATCTGGCCAGAAGCCTGGCATGCTCGGCTGCCGGAAGCGTTACTTGAACACCGACATTTACCTGCACAGCAGACTTGTCTTGCCTATACCGGGCGTTGTATGCTCCTATTAGCCTGTCCCTGGAATGAACCTGCAGCCTGGCCGCCCCAATATCCTCGTGGGATGGCCTGCCCTCGCTCAACTCGTCGGCTATGTCAATCATCTGGTCCGCCCATGTCTCGGCCTGTTCTTCCCTTGCGCGCGTAAGAGCATTAGAGAAAGACTCGTCGGAGGACGCCGCGCGCCCGGCCGCTGGAGAGGGGTTGGGCTGCCGGTCACCCGCCGCTAGATGGTAGAATGCTTTTTTTAAGCAGTTCCTCGCTAGGTGTTAAGCGTTTGTCGAACGCAGCGCCCAGCTTTGTTATTCGGCCGTCGCGCTGGAGAGCGGAATTACGTTTTTCGGTTCATCAGTGTTCATGAGTTGCGCCATGCGCCGCGAGTGAATGGCGCGAACGTGGCTATAAGTCTGCAAGATCAATTTGCCCCCGT
>JBEDUS010000166.1:0-2465 GCA_040414975.1 Candidatus Udaeobacter sp. | reverse complement strand
CGTTTTACCTATCGCGCGGCAGAAAATAGTGGCTATAGATTGACTCGCCCTCCGGCGGAAATACGCATTAACGCACGGTGTGCCTCACGCGCTCGTCGAGCTCAACATGTGGTTCACGCGAATCGGTGCAACCGTAAAACGCTTACTGAGCCTTAACGAATTTTCCTCCGTTCCATAGGCCCGATTGCGTCCAGCCCTCAGCGGACGTGTAGGTTCCTTGCCCATCGTAAAATCCATCCTTAATTTGACCTACGTAATTCGCCCCACCTGGAAACGAGTACACGCCCTGTCCATTTGGTTTATCATTCTTGAAGTCCTCAACATATTTTTGTCGCCTGCTCCTGCATACTTTTGAGAATGGCTTTGTCGAGTGCAACTTTGCTCTTGGCGAAACCTGAGTAAGGCGTCTTTGTGCGCGATGGAAAGATCAAATCGCAATCACTGAGCTTCGACTGAGTCTCTATGAGAGCAAGCGCTGCTTTCGATAGCGAAACGTGGTTCGCTACTTTGGTCTTGTAACGCGCAGCTGGAATAGTCCAAATCCCATCTTTGCCGATCTCATTGCGGCTCATGTGTGCGACTTCTTTGCGTCGCCGCGCCGTCAGGAGCAACATCTTGACCATGGCTCCGAAGGCGCCGGACTTCCCAAGTACTGGCCAGATTAGGCGAATTTCATCATCTGAAAGGACGCGGGTGCGCGCCCGCTCCTTTTGGTTTGCCCGTGGCTTAACCCGTACGAACGCGGCCGTGAGATTGAATTGGTCATCCTGGTGTAGGCGCGGCACTTGTCCGCCATGACGGGACCGGCGTTGTCTTCGATCCAGTCGGTCATTTCCGCAATATGGGATCGCCGTAATTCATAAATGCCGAGCTTGCCAATGCGCGGCTTCACGAGCCGATTAAACCCACTTTTAATCACGTCGGCACTGCGTAACGGGTTCTGCCGATTGCGGACGTACCGCGTGACGAATTCGTCGAGCACCGTGGAGACAGTCTTGATTGCAGGCGCCGGGGCTCGATCAACGAGCGGGTTCTCTCCCCGATCCACACGCTGGCGCAGATGTCGCGCTTCGCGAACGGCTTTGAGAACGGACCAGTCGGGCCACGCCCCGATTGTGAAGCGGTATTCGCGACCGCGAAGGCGGTAGTTAAGGATGAAAGCACGCGCGCCGCTAGCCGTGACACGAACGCCAAAGCCGCGGGGTGCCTTGGCGCCCTGGATCGTTGCGCCCGCGAAGTAGATGATGCGGTTGCCCCGAGCTGGAACTGGCAGCCGCTTAATCACTTCCTCGTTCAGCTTCGCTCGTGGCATCGTTCGTGTCCGCACTGTGTCCGCACTATCAATTGACGCGATTGTCGCTGAGTGTGCCGTCAACGCCCTTGGGTGTCACCCAAAAACGCTTGATAACATTAACGTTTTTGCGCAGGTTTAGATAAAAGCCCCGCAGTGTCGGGGCCTCGCGGAAATCGGTGTACGTCATTGACATGGAAGGGGTCAGAGGTTCGATCCCTCTACCGCCCACCATCGAAAATCCTCGACAATCAAACGCATCTGCTTGAGAGCAAGCACAAGAACATAACTGTCGGCCCGCCTGACGCCGTTGCGGCACCTCGGTTGGCCGAATGCCGATGCCCTAAATCAGTCCGCTTAAGTTCGCGTTCCGACGATTTCGAGGTATTCGGCGGCGATGCAGGTTGTGCCGTCACGAGCGTCGTTGTGCTGGACGTTGCCGCCTATGCCGCTTCTAACCCAAAGCGGACATCGGCGAAGACGTAAAATTAGTCTTTGGCGGATTGCCTCAGCCACTCCTAAGGTGCAGCCTGATCGCTGTTTTCGAAAGTTTTCATAGTGCCGCGCGAGTTACAGATTGAACGCGAGTTGCATTGGGTCGAAGCCGGCGGCTCCGAGCGCGCAGAGCGTTTGGCCAGCCTGCTGACGCTGTCCTACGAACCTATGCTTGTGTGGGAATTAGATGGACCAATCGAATTTTGGAACACCGGTGCTGAACGCCTCTATGGCTTTACGTCGGAGGAGGCGGTTGGGCGCATCAGTCACGTTCTCCTTCAAACAAAATTCCCGGTCAAATTTAATGAGATGATTGCGGAGCTTCGATATGAACGTTACTGGTCCGGCGAACTGCGTCACGTCTGCAAGGATGGTCATGAAGTCATCGTAGAAAGTCGGCAGCAACTGCTCAGTGACGGCACGGTGATTGAAGTCAATCGAGACGTTAGTGATCGCAAGCAAATCGAAGCCGCGCTTTACCAAAGCGAAGAACAATTGCGGTGGTTGGCGTCCATTGTTCAGTCCAGCGACGACGCAATTGTAAGCAAAAATCTCGACGGCATTATCACAAGCTGGAATAAAGGTGCCGAGCGGGTCTTCGGTTACACTGCCGAAGAGGCGATAGGTCAGCCTATAACAATCGTGATCCCCAAAGACCGGCATGATGAAGAACGTATAA
>JBEDUS010000165.1:0-11761 GCA_040414975.1 Candidatus Udaeobacter sp. | reverse complement strand
GCGTTCCGCGCACAATATGGTAGCGGACCCCCGGCAAATCCTTCACGCGTCCCCCGCGCACGAGCACGATCGAGTGCTCCTGCAAATTATGGCCCTCGCCCGGTATGTAGGCAATCACTTCCTGGCCGTTCGTCAACCGCACTTTTGCCACTTTGCGCAGCGCAGAATTCGGCTTCTTGGGCGTGCGCGTCATCACCTGCACACACACGCCGCGCCGTTGCGGGCAATCGGCCAGCGCCGGTGACTTCGACTTCACCGATACCTTTCGGCGTCCCTTCCGAATCAATTGATTAATCGTAGGCATCTTCCAAATCTCAAAAACAAAGCGCCGCCAAAAGCGTTGTGCGCGGGGCGACAAAAAACCCGCCCAGATCGCGCAGCAAACTGCCCCTACGCGCCTGATGCGGTGAGCCGCGAATATAGAGGGAAAAGCCCGATCTGCAAAAAATATTTTGCAGTACATTTGTCATTCCAACCGGAGTCGAGGAATCTCTATCGGGATGCAGAAAGAATTTGAACTTGTAGCCACGGATAGACGTTCGAAAGCGCGGTGTGGACGCCTAACGACTGCACATGGCGCAATCGACACGCCGGCGTTCATGCCCATAGGAACGCAAGGTTCAGTGAAAGGCGTCAGCCCCCGGGAGTTGCGTGAACTAAATGCGCAAATCGTTCTTGCAAATACGTACCATCTATTCGTTAGGCCGGGACTTGATGTAATCAAACATTTTGGCGGGCTGCACCACTTTATGAACTGGGGTGGACCCATTCTGACCGACAGTGGCGGTTACCAGATTTTTTCATTGGCCAAATTGCGGAAAATCACGGAGGAGGGCGTCGAGTTTCAAAATCACGTCGACGGCACGCGAGCGTTCATCTCACCAGAGATCGCCATGGAAATTCAGATGCTGCTCAGCAGCGATATCGCGATGGCGCTCGATGAATGCGTTCCATATCCATGTGAATACGATTACGCAGCACAGAGCGCGGAGATGACAACGCGCTGGGCGAAGAGATGCCTCGAGTGGAAACGGCGAAACGGGGAAACGGCGAAACGGGGACTCGTTGATTCACCGACTCACCGATTCGCCGATTCGATGCTTTTTGGCATTGTTCAGGGCGGAATTTTCGAGGATCTGCGCAAGGAAAGCGCGCAGGCAACCGTCGACCTTGATTTCGACGGTTACGCCATCGGCGGCGTGAGCGTGGGCGAGCCGGAGGCGGAAATGATGCGAGCGGTCGAATGGGTTGAGCTATACCTGCCCGGAAACAAACCGCGTTACGCGATGGGGCTCGGTACGCCGCCGCAACTACTGGAACTGATCGGGCGCGGAATGGACATGTTCGATTGCGTGCTGCCGACCCGCCTCGCGCGAAATGGAACGGCCTTCACCGCAACAGGCACGGTCAATCTAAAAAATGCGGAGTTCATTCTGGACATGAATCCCATCGAGGTAAACTGCGCGTGCGAAGCCTGTCGTGAATTTTCACGCGGCTACATTCGGCATCTCATCAAGGCGGAAGAAATTCTCGGGCTTCGCCTGATCACAGTGCACAACTTGCATTTTTATTTGAATCTAATGAATCAAGCATGCACTGAAATCCAAAGAGGAACATTCGATCAGTTTCGCGAGAAGTTCGTAGCAGAATACGAAACGCGAGATGTCTTGACGGACCGATGACGAATTCTGACGTCCGTTTATTCTTTGCTGGCCGCTCTCCGTGCGGCGCGAAGATCCACAACGAACCGCTCATACTCGCGTTGGCGCGATTCCTCGTCGGGTTGTCGAAGAAGAGACGATGGGTGCACCGTGGCGAGTGTTCTCGGCGCGAGTTTCGATGATAATACTTTGCCGCGTTCTCGAGTAACGCGGAATGATGGACCGAAAACTGCTTGTGCTGCCGTCGCACCAAGACAAACCAGCAACCTTGGTTTAACAACGCGCACCTCTGCTTCCAGCCACGGTCGGCAGGCCGCGATTTCCCGCGAATTCGGTTTCTGGTGAATCCGGCGTTTTCCGCGCGGCTCCCATTTGAAGTGCTTCACTGCGTTTGTGACGTAAACCTCCTTGCGATCAATACCCGCTTCTTCCAACGCCCGGTCCATTATTTTCCCAGCCGGCCCAACAAACGGTTTGCCCTCCTGATCTTCGTAATCGCCCGGCTGTTCGCCTACGAGCATGATCGCCGCGTCTTTTGGACCTTCGCCGAAAACGGTTTGTGTAGCTCGCTTGTAAAGATGACATGCCGTGCATGTCTGCGAAGCTTCGAGCAACTCAGCCAGAGTCGAGGTATCGGGCGGTTGCGCCGGACGCGCATATTCCTCAGTGACGGTCGCCATCTTTCGATTATGAATCGCGACTGGGTTATAATTTGTGTTTGTTTAATCAAATGATTCTGGAGACGTCCCGGCTAATCCTGCGCCCGTTCCGAAGTGAAGACATCGAACGTCTCGCAGAACTGATGGCCAACCGCGATTTCATGCGCTTTTCGCTCGGCCCGTATGTACGTGAGAAAACGCATGGCGTGCTTCAGAAATTTCTCTCCTGGAACCAGGCTGGTCTGCCGTCGCCGTTCGCCGTTGTTCTTCGCGAGACTAACGAGGTTCTCGGGTATTGTGGCTTTCTCCATCACCCTGAAGTGCGAGAAGAGGTTGAAATTGGGTACCGCTTGGATCCTAGATATTGGAACCGCGGTTTGATCACCGAAGCCGCACGCGCCGTACGCGATTACGCGTTTGTCGGTCTAAGATTGCCAAGAGTGATTTCGCTGATTCATCCGGAAAACATTCCCTCCCGTCGTGTGGCGGAGAAAATTGGACTGATACCTGAAAAGGAAATCACGTTTCGCGGCTTTCCGACGACGGTGTTTGCGTTGTCTCGGGAGCAGTGGCAGGCGGCGAATGGCGCTGGATGAACTCGCGTGCGAGCGCTCGATAGGCTTCGGCAGCCGCTCCGGTCGGAGCATATTCCAGGATCGACTTTCCAAAGCTTGGTGCCTCGCTCAATCGCACGCTGCGCGGGATCACCGTTTGGTAAACGCGTTCGCCGAAATGCTGGCGCACCTCTGCCACGACCTGCTCGCTAAGGTTTGTTCGACCATCAAACATCGTCATAATGATACCGCCAAGTTCGAGCCGCTTGTTCGCCCCTGAGTCGCGCACCTGCTCGATCAATCGAACAATCTTGACCAGTCCTTCCAGCGCGAAGTATTCACATTGTATCGGAGTCAAGAGCTCGTCGGCTGCCGCGAGCGCGTTGCTCATCAGGATTCCAAGGGACGGTGGACAATCCAGCAGGACAAAGTCAAACGTCTCATCCGCGTGCAGCGGCTGGAGCGTTTCCGCCAGGCGCGTGAGATGATTCGACATGCGCGCGATTTCGACCTCGGCACCAGCGAGATCGAGATCGGCCGGCACAATGAACAGTGCTTCGCGTTCGGTGGGAAAGATTCTCTCGGTAATGGAGGCGCCGCCAAGTAGTGGCTCATAGAGACTGGTTTGCTCGACCGCCTGCAACCCAAAGGAACTGGTAGCGTTCGCTTGTGGATCAAGGTCGACAATCAAAATGCGATGACCTATTTCAGCCAGCGCAGCGCCGAGATTTACGGCCGTGGTGGTCTTGCCCACGCCGCCCTTTTGATTAGCGATTGCGACGATTTTCATTTCCGCGGACCACACGCGCCCTCGCGTGCCGTTTTCGGCGTCCCGCCGAAAGAAATTTGGCGTTCATGGTCAAACAAAAAAAATTCGATATCGCGAGGGCCCCATCGCCAGCATACGATGCGCGTGCGCTCCCCTCTCTGATTCGCAGCCGCTGAAATTCTCATGCTCCTCGCCAGATGATGTTGCCAGTCTCCGCAAACGGAAACTAGATTTTTCGGATTTCGGATTTGGAATTTCAGCAGTAGCGTTTAATCGACCAACCCCGTGAAAGCTCCCACTGCATCAAGTGAACCGACTTCGACAGCGAAGGCTTTGCAGCGCGAGACATCCGCCGTCCTGCGCAGCCAAGACTCGCGCGGCGTCGTCACGCTGACGCTAAACCGACCCCACTCGTTCAATGCGCTGTCGGAGGAGATGCTGGCGGCGCTCCAGCGCGAATTTGAAACGATAGGTGAAGACAAGTCCGCGCGGCTGGTCGTTATCGCGGCTGAGGGCAAAGCGTTCTGTGCCGGCCATGATTTGAAAGAGATGCGCGCGAAGCCGTCGCTTGAGTACTACGAGCGACTCTTCAGCCAATGTTTCGAGATGATGCTTGGCATCCAGCGGTTACCCGTCCCGGTGCTTGCTCGTGTCCAGGGCATCGCGACTGCAGCAGGCTGCCAGCTGGTAGCGATGTGCGATCTCGCCGTAGCGGCAAGCAATGCAAAGTTTGCCGTCAGCGGCGTCAACCTGGGTCTTTTTTGTTCGGCGCCGGGCGTGGCGCTCTCGCGCAATGTGTTGCGCAAGATTGCGTTCGAGATGCTCGTAACAGGCGAATTTATCAGCGCGGAAGAAGCAAAAGTGCGGGGTTTGGTTAATCGTGTTGTCGAACCGGAACAACTGGACGCCGAGGTCGAAAAACTTGTTGCTACAATCATTGCAAAACCGCGTGTGGCTGTTGCGATGGGAAAGGAATTCTTTTATCGGCAAATTGAATTGGGTATTGAATCAGCCTATGAAGCGGCTGCTCAGACCATGGCCTGCAACATGATGGATGAATGTGCGCTGGAAGGCGTTCAGGCATTCATTGACAAGCGCCCGCCACGCTGGCGCCAAAAAGAATGAATGGGCGAGTTGGAACGGACAATGTGTTGCAACCTTACCTTCCACCATCACATCGCGTTTCCGGTCCAGGGGATTAACCGTCCATCGATTTGGCCTTGCAACGTTTTCCTGCCGTGACTTTCACTCTTGAAGAACTGGCCAGCGTGTCTTGCGGCAAGTTGGTCGGCGATCCAAAACTGAAAATTACCGGCGCTGCATCGCTGGCTGAAGCGACCAGCGGAGAGATTAGTTTCTTCGCCAACCGAAAATATGTCGGCCTCCTGCGCAAGACCCGGGCCTCAGCTGTTTTTGTTCCACCGGATTTCGCCGAACCCCTCGCCCCAGCCCAGGTCCGCGTTTCAAATCCTACCAAGGCGTTCGAACAGGTGGTACTGAAATTTGCGCCGAAACCGATTACTTTTGCGCCGGGCATTCATCCGAGCGCGATCGTTGGATCAAGCGTTCGCGTGGGAGAACGTGTATCAATACAGCCTCACGCGATCATCGAAAACGGTTCCCAAATCGGCGATGACACGATTATTGGCGCTGGAAGTTACATTGGACATGAAACAACCATCGGGTCCGCGTGCCTGATTTATCCGCTCGTGACCATTCGCGAGCGAAGTCGGATCGGTTCGCGAGTAATCATTCACAGTGGCGCAGTGATTGGCGCGGACGGTTTTGGCTTTGAAATGATCGATGGCCGACAGCAGAAGATTCAGCAGCTCGGGATCGTGCAGATTGACGATGATGTCGAGATCGGCGCAAACACGACCGTTGACCGTGCCCGGTTTGGCCGGACTTGGATTCAGCAAGGGGTGAAGATCGACAACCTCGTGCAAATCGCGCACAACGTCATCATTGGGAAAAATTCCGTCATCGTGGCACAGACCGGCATATCAGGCAGCACACGCGTCGGAGAGCGGGTTACAATGGCCGGACAAGTGGGCATTGTCGGCCATGTGGAAATTGCCGATGGTAGCGTTATCGCGGCGCAAAGCGGCGTATCGAAGAGCGTTCCCGGCGGTGTGTGGTTCGGCTATCCTGCAGGGCCGATCGAGGAAACGAAACAACAGATTGCCTGGATTCGCAGCTTGGGAAAACTCTTTGCGCGAGTAAAAGCGATTGAGAAGAAATTGGGATCCTAATCTCGCCGTGCAGTTGAAAGCAGCCCGCGAAGCCCTTCCGGGGAAATCCATTCCGCGCCACACGCTGCTACGGTCTCTGCTTCAAATGAGTCGGAGGTAGCCACCACAAGCTCGAACCGTTTCGCATATTTGCTTGCCAATCGCTCGACGATGGCATCGGCTGTCTGCCCCGTGCGGGAATAGAAAACCTGCACTTCGGCCGGTTCGGATATCGTCTCAATTTTTCTCCCCTTTCCATCAAACACGACTACGACACGCACACCGGTCCAATCTTGATAATCTCTTAATTGTTTGATCAACGCTTCCCGTGCCAGAGAGGAGCGGCGCGCGTGGAGCTTGCGCAGTTCGGGCCAGGCGAAGATCACACTGTGCCCATCGACGATCAGATAACGGACGCGTCGCGGCATACTTAGATTCTCGCAAGGAACCCCTTAAACAAATCGTTATACCGCGAGCGAACCGATTTACTGTTCCGCAGCGGGTTCTTTCTTCGTTCGCTGCTTGCCTGATGGTGGTTGCGTCGCGCTGGCTCGCCGCGCTGCCTTCTTGCGCTCTAGATACGCTCTATGTCGCTTGCGCTTGGCTCGTACACGGTGCTGTTGTCCCACGGGGAAGTCTATCGGTTGAAACAATGAGAAACGCAATCTGATTGAACTCCGATTGTTTCCCGCGCCAGTTGTGGACAAGAAATCAGGATTGCGTTTCTGCGTGATTCGTCTAAAAAGCACACTCAAAAGAGAACATTAGATGGCGCACCCGAAATCGGTGGTCTCCACTCTCACACCGCAAAGCGTGGTCGGAACGGCCATACTCCTGCTTGTACTGGCAGCGCTGTTTGGGTTTTTAAACAGCCAAAAAATGAAAACGCTTCGCGTAGCTGTGGCGACGGCACAGACTGCGCGCGAAGCAGCCGAACGTCGCATACGCGAGAAGCTGAATACTCCGGCCGGTGGCGCGGCAGAAGAACAGCGCAAAGTCGCTGAAGCAGAAAATAGAGCTGGAAAAGCTGAGGCAGAGCTGGCGCGGATACAGAAAGAGAAGGCCGATCTGCAGGCCAAATTAGACGAGAACCAGAAAGAGATCGTTTCCTTGCAAGGGCGCGCCGACCAACCTGAGAAGAATGCAAATGCTTTAGCAGCCGACAGTCCGACTGCGACAGCGCCTGCCGCGCATTTGCAATCGCAACTCGATGATCTCCGTCGCCAGTTAGACGCTGCAGAAAAAGAAAAAGCTTTCCTTTCCGAAAAACTTCAGGACGTGCAGGAACGCGCAGGTCAGTCGAAGGAAGGAGAGAAAAGGAAGGAAATTGCGCGGCAGTCTAGTTCCCGTCGAACAGGTTTGCGCGAAACTGTCCTGGCGGTGAATCAGGCCTACAACTTCGTGGTGTTGAATCTTGGTACTCGCCACGGAGTAGAGTCAAATGCCGAAATGCTCGTTCTGCGTGACGGGGCCTTGATCGGAAAAATTCGCATTTCTTCAGTTGAACCGGCGACCGCCATCGGCGATATCATCTCCAACAGTTTGGCGCTGGGCGCCCAAAGGCAACCTGGAGACAGTGTGATATATGCTGGCACAAATCCGTAAGCTTCGAAGGTTCATCGTTCCTGTTCTGCTGTGCGCACTAGGGACCGCCATGGTATCGTGCGCGGCACAGCAGGATGCTCGTTTGGTTAGTGATCCTGACGATCATCACGAATCGACAGTCCCGTGGAACAAGCAGGAACAATGGGAGACCGGCGGGCAGTTCGCTAACATGACCGACCGGCGATAACGGCGAGGCTGTAGCCGTCCATGACCACGGCAGCAAGGAAAGCCAACTACCAACCGGGGTCACCGACCCGGCCATAGCAACCGATCAAATCCAGAAACCCGCTGGAATGACTGCGTTTTTGGGTATCACGACGATGCCATCGCGGATGAAATAATTATCCGCGTCTAAATTTGGTGGTTTACCCTCTGGCGTAATCACAACACCATCCGCGATGCGCGCGTTTTTGTCGATGATAGCGCGATCGATCACGCAATTGCGCCCAATGCCAATGGGCGGCTGCGACAAATCGGTTCGTCCTAATTCAAAATAATCCGCGCCCATTACGATACTGTTACGGATCGTCGCACCGCTTTGGATAACACTCCGTATTCCAACCACGCATCGCTCCAGATGCGCATCCGAGATGATGCACCCATCTGAAATGATCGCCTGACGGAGAGTCGCCCCGTTGATTTTGCTTCCCGGCAAAAATCGCGGATGGGTGTAAATCGGAGACTCGGGCTCAAAAAAACTGTACTCGGGCACTACATCTGTGAGATCCAGATTCGCCTCGTAGAAGGCGCGGACTGTTCCGATATCTTCCCAGTAACCTTGAAAGATAAATGTGCTGACATGCCGATTTTCGATCGATAGCGGGATGATATGTTTCCCGAAATCAAACAGATCATTTTGCAATGATTGTATCAGCACGTTGCGGTTGAAGACGTAAATTCCCATTGAGGCTTGGAATAATTCTTCATCTTTGTTGGAACCGATCGCGTCCAGAAGCTCCGGACTCATCTTCATTTCCTGCAAGACTGCTTCATCGGTTGGTTTCTCGACAAAACGCGTAATCCGGCGGTCTACGCCACTTTGCATGATACCAAACTCAGAAACTTGATGTCGCGCGACGGGTTTGGTGGCCAAGGTGATGTCTGCCCCAAACCGGATGTGCTGACGCAGCAGCGCACGAAAATCCATCCGGTAAAGTTGGTCGCCGCTTAAGACGAGGTAATAATCAAACGGGCGCTCGAGGAAATAGCGCATATTTTGCCGCACGGCGTCCGCGGTTCCCTGATACCATTGCGAGCCGGCCGGCGTTTGTTGCGCCGCGAGAATATCCACAAAGCTACGCGAGAAATTATCGAACTTGTAGCTGGCCTGAATATGCCGGTGCAACGACATGCTGTTGAACTGGGTCAGCACGTAGATCGAGCGTAGCCCGGAGTTGAGACAATTGCTTATGGGAATATCGACAATGCGATACTTACCCCCGAGCGGCACGGCCGGTTTGGCACGATCCTTCGTTAGCGGAAACAAACGTGTGCCGGCGCCACCGCCCATGATGATGGCGAGTGTTTGCTGAATTGTGCCGGGCGGCAACGCTCCGAACGCTTCTGCGGTCGGGTTCTTTGGGAGCGACTCGCGCTGGGACTGGTGTTGCATTGGGATCAATCAATCGTGGACGGTTTGGGGGTCAATACGCTTGCCACCACCTTATAAATGACGAATGACGAATGACGAAGCCGGAAAGAACGAGAGCCAAATGACAAAGGAACGTTGATATGCTGCCTGGTCATTTTGGCACTGGAGCTTCTCTGGTCATTGACCATTGCTGCTTCGTCATTGCTTCCTCTGTTGATCGAAGCCTTCCCTATCCGACGAATCTTGCGAGCGCGGATGCGAGCCATTACACTCGCAATATGTGTGGGATTGTCGGCTACGTTGGGCGCGCGCAAGCTGCGCCCATTTTGCTCGATGGGCTGCGTCGCCTTGAATATCGAGGGTACGACTCGGCCGGGATCGCTGTGGCAGACGAAGGGCGTCTGGAAACTCGCAAATGTGCGGGTCGTATCTCGGCGCTCGCAAACCTAATGAGGAAACAACCGGTCTCCGGTTCGCTAGGCGTGAGTCACACGCGCTGGGCTACGCACGGCAAGGTCACCGATCAAAACGCGCATCCGCACTTTGACGCCAGCGGCAAGCTGGCACTGGTGCACAATGGGGTGATCGAAAATTATCAGGTGCTCAAAGATGAGCTAATCCGGAGCGGCGATACGAGCTTTCGCTCCGAAACCGATACTGAAGTGCTCGCGCACCTGATTGGAAAGCTCTATGGCGACTCCTGCGCCAGCACGGTCGACGTTCCGGAAAAGAAGACGCGACTACTTGCCGCTGTTTGCGCGGCCCTTCGCCAGGTGATCGGCACGTATGGCATCACTCTGGTCCATGCGGACATACCGGATTTTATGATCGGCGCGAGACGTGGAAGCCCCCTCGTACTCGGAGTAGGCAATGGTGAAAACTTTCTGGCCAGTGATGTAAGCGCAATTGTCGCCTATACCCGCGACGCTGTTTATTTAAACGACTTCGATGTAGTAGGCGCGGGGCACGACAAGTTCGAGATCACCTCGCTTGCGGGAGACAGCAGCGAGCATCCCGTCAGCAAGGTCGAATTTACGGCCGAAGACATTGGGAAAGGCGATTATCCGCATTACATGCTCAAAGAAATCTTTGAGCAACCAAACACGGTGCGCGACGCAATGCGCGGCCGTCTCAATCCGGAGGAATGCACGGCAAAACTCGGTGGCTTGAACATGACACCTCCCGAGCTTCGCGATGTTGGTCGTATCGTTCTTACCGGCTGTGGTACGGCGCTCCATGCCGGAAGGGTCGGTGAATATTTGATCGAGCGACTCGCCAGCATTCCAACTGAAGTCGAATACGCGAGCGAGTTCCGCCATCGCAACACACCCATGACTCCGGAGACACTTGTCTTCGCAATCAGCCAGAGCGGCGAGACCGCGGATACACTCGGTGCGTTGCGGGAAAGCCGGCGCAAAGGCTTTCGCACGCTGGGAATTTGTAACAATGTTGCGAGTACAATCGCGCGCGAGAGCGACGGAGGAGTTTATATGCACGCCGGACCGGAAATCGGCGTCGCGGCGACGAAATCGTTTACCTCGCAACTTGCCATTCTTACGCTCCTCGGATTGCTCTTTGGACGGATGCGAAATCTCTCCGCAACCGACGGGAGCCGAGTCATCGAAGCGCTGGAAGCATTGCCCAGCCAGATCGATGCGGTTTTGGAATTGAGCGACCAAATCAAGGCAATTGCCAGAAGATATGCCGAGGTAAACGGCATCCTTTTCTTTGGCCGGCAGTTCAACTTCCCTGTGGCTCTGGAAGGTGCGCTCAAGATGAAGGAAATCACGTACCTCTTTGCTGAAGGACACCCCAGCGCGGAGCTAAAGCATGGTATTATCGCACTGATCCGCCCGGACCTGCCCTCGGTGTTTATCGCGCCGGATGATTCCGTTTTCTCCAAAAACCTGAATAACATCGAGCAAGTGAAAGCTCGCAAGGGACCAATCATTGCGGTTACCAGTGGAAACGGTCCGAAGCACCTTAAAGAAATTGCGAATGAAATTATTGTGCTGCCAGAAGCACCAGAGTACGTAATGCCGATCCTCGCCGTTGTCCCACTTCAACTTCTCGCCTATCACCTCGCAGTCGAACTTGGCCGCGACGTTGATAAACCACGCAACCTCGCCAAGAGTGTGACAGTGGAATAATACTGCGCTGGCAGGAACGGCGCGGCGTCCATACCGATCTCCTCCGTTGGAAGTCTAGCGGTTCTGCAGTAAACTGCGCGCGCTCCAGCATTCTTCCCAGGTGCAACAAAACGAACAGTACGACGGTGTTCTGTCCGACGTCGACGTCTCGCGTATGCCCGCAGCGCAAGCGCACATGGATTGGCGCACTGATCAAATACTACGGGACCGCCGACGAAGCAGCTGATGTTTTGCAGAAAAAAATCGGCGAAGACATCGATCTCGGATTGGAAATTGGCGATGGGTCGGAAGCCACCGTAGTCGATGGAGCCGACGCGCCGATTATTCGGCCGGTCTCGATGTTGCTGTTCGAATCCTAGCGAGGCAGCTTCCTATCTTTCCCAAGTAAATGGAAATGAACAAACGTCCGCGAACGTTGTCGAATGTTCTGATAATGTTCTGACTTTATGGCTATTGTTGTCCGTGATTCCAGCAACCGGTCACCCTTCTGGTACGCCTGTTTCACTACCGCCGATGGCCGAAGGCTGAAAAAATCCACAAA
>JBEDUS010000164.1:0-7045 GCA_040414975.1 Candidatus Udaeobacter sp. | reverse complement strand
ATTCAGTATTTCGTACCGCCGGCAGTGGAAGAGATAATTCGTCGCGAAAAACTTTACCTGGAGCACCGGAAATAACGCCCGACAACCTAGCCAAAACTTGCGCTGAACTCGCCTTAAACAAGAAGGCGGAAGACATTGTCGTTCTCGATCTGCGCGCGATCTCGACGTTCACGGATTTTTTCGTGATCTGCTCGGCTGCCTCCGAGCCGCAGCTAAAAGCAATTGCAAATGAAATTGAAACGCGTTTGAGAGAGGACCATTCCACTCGGCCTGTGGCGATTGACGGTTTTCCCGCCAGCCAATGGATCGTTCTCGATTATCTACAAGTCGTCGTCCACGTGTTTCATCAGGACAAACGATCTTTTTACAGCCTGGAAGACCTATGGGGTGATGCGCCCCGACTCGAATGGGAAGCCGCCGCCGCGCGCTGAACCTGTGAAGCAGGCAATCGTGCCCGCTTACCTCCTCACACGCTCCTCACACGGTCGTCTGGGTCACTTCTTTGGCGAGGGCGCAGGGCTCGGGGCCTTCGGCGCAACTGCAGACCCAGCCGCAGGTGTCGGGGCCGGCTTGGCGTCCAGCAGTTCTACTTCAAAAATCAGAGTCGAATTGGCGCCAATGTCCGGGCCGACTGCCCTCTCGCCGTAGGCAAGATTCGATGGAATGAACAACTGATATTTTGATCCGACTTTCATTAGCTGAAGAGCTTCAGTCCATCCCGGAATGACGCCGTTGACTGGGAAAGTCGCTGGTTGCCCACGCTTGTAGGAACTGTCGAACTCAGTCCCGTTGATCAAGGTTCCGCGATAATTAACCGTTACAGTGTCGGTCTTCTTCGGCTGCGCTCCGCTTCCTTCCTTGAGGACTTTGTACTGCAACCCGCTCGCAGTCGTTTTCACGCCGTCTTTCTTTTTGTTCTCTTCGAGAAACTTTGTGCCTTCCGCCTTATTTTTCTGCCCTGCTTCCTTCTGCTTTTGTTCCATATCCTTTTCAAACGTGGTCATGACCTCCTTGATTTGGTCAGTGGTCAGTTGTGGTTTTCCAGCTAAGGCATCTTTTATGCCGGCAGCAAGGACATCAGGACTAATATCCACCTTTTGCCGACCCAGGTTGAATCCAATCTGAAGGCCAATGCTATAGCTGACTTTGTCTTTCTGGTCCTTGAGTTGCGTCGATTTCTCTTGCCCAAACAAAGGTAATGCAAGTAAGGATGCGCTGAAAATGACGATAAGTTGTTTCATAAAACGTGTTCCTCGCGGGGATTCGGTTAAATTGGTCGCCGCGGAAACTGGGACGCTAATAGATAAACGGCGCCCGTCAAGAACAGAGCGATTCTGTCGATCCGAAGACCGTTACCGCGCTTTGGCCGCGTTGGTTTTTGCCCTGCTGATTGCCTTTGTGCAAACCTCCCTCCATGCCATAACTCTCTCGCATGCTGACGTTCTGAGAATCGGAAAAGAAGTCTGGCGAAATGAATGTAATGGAACGATTGCCGGCCTCACGTCGTGGAATCACGGAGAAGACTTCGCGTCACTCGGCATCGGTCACTTCATCTGGTACCCAAAAGGACGAAGGGGCCCGTTTGAGGAAAGTTTTCCCAAGCTCCTGGACTTTATTTCAAAGCGAGGCGCGAAACTGCCAGCATCGCTCCTGGGAGCCGGAGAAAAGCCTTGTCCCTGGAACTCGCGTACGGAATTTCTTCGAGCTCAACATTCCCCGGACATGAATCAATTGCGCCGGTTTCTCGCCGATACAATCGATCTGCAGGCGGAATTTCTTATGGCCCGGTTGGAAGGCGCTTTGCCGAAAATGCTGGCTGAAGCCGCGCCTTCCGACCGAGCCAACGTCCAGGACCAATTCAATCGTCTGACGAAGACTGCGAAGGGATGGTACGCCCTCATCGATTACGTAAACTTCAAGGGAGAAGGCGTCTTGCCCACGGAGCGTTACCAGGGTCAGGGCTGGGGGCTACTTCAAGTCCTGGAAGCCATGCATGGCTCGTCGGACCGCGGCGCAGTTGACGAATTCTCGCGCGCGGCGACAGCGGTACTGACCCGGCGGGTACAAAACTCTCCGGCTAACCGACACGAATCACGATGGTTATCGGGTTGGATTCGGCGCGTAAACAGTTACAATGGCGGCTAATTTATGCGACTTTCGACGTTAATTCGCTTGGCTCTACTGGCCGCGCTTGTGTCTTCTGCCAGCGGCCAATTGTTCCATTTCGGACCGAAACCGCGACAGGCGAATGCGACACCACCACCGATGCGCAGGGCGTCCGAGCTAATTCAGAGGCAGGCGCCACTGAAGGTAAATCAATCATTGCTCAAACAGGCCACACCGGACAATACGCGCATCGTCGTTTCGCTTCCCAAGCAGAGAGCTTACCTCATGATCGGAGACCAGGTCGTGGCCGATGGTCCAGTCTCCTCCGGCAGGCGTGGACACGAAACACCCAGAGGTCATTTCAATGTGATGGAAAAGGACCCCAATCATAAATCCAGTCTTTATGGTGATTTCGTGGATAGTTCCGGCCGCACAGTACGTGCCGGGGTCAGTGCGCGCAGTGATTCCGCTCCTAGCGGCACGCACTTTGCCGGCGCGCCTATGAAATGGTTCCTTCGCCTCACTAGCGAGGGGGTTGGGATGCACATCGGAATCTTGCCAGGCTATGCGGCTTCGCACGGTTGCATTCGCGAATCCGTCGATGGCGCAAAGTTATTCTACGACTACGCGAAGGTCGGTACGTCGGTCGATGTGGGCGACTACTGAGATTCAGTCTGTCATGTGAGCGAAGTCGACACATCTTAAATATTTTAGCGAATGCCCGCGAAACGTCCGTATGAGCGGCATGAGCGCAGCGTTCCCCAAAATAGCGAGAGGTTCCTCCACTCCGGTCGGAATAACAAAAAACAGCGCAAAGCTATGCATGCTCGATTATTTTTCTGCGTAGCAATTCCAAAGCCGCCTGCGTAGCAATCTGCTTAAAAGTCTCGCGGTCAGTTGGAAAAAAAAATCTCTTCACGATCGTTTCGTCCGGCCCGGCGAGAGCAAGATAAATAGTTCCGACCGGCTTCTCAGGCGAGCCGCCGCTCGGTCCCGCAACGCCGGTTGTCGCGAGGGCGTAATCGGACCCTGCACACGCTCGCACATTGTCGGCCAACGCACGCGCGACTTGTTCGCTTACGGCGCCGTGCTCTTCGATTAATTGCGGATCGACGTTCAACATGTCGGTCTTGGCTTGGTTCGCGTAAGAAACATAGCCGGCGAGAAAAACCGCCGACGCACCGGACACATTTGTAATGCGATTGGCAAGCAATCCCCCAGTGCAGGATTCTGCAACGGCCAGCGTTTGATTGCGCTTCGCCAGCAGTTTTACGATGACTTCCTCCAGCCTTTCGTCCGCAGTAGAAAAAATCGATGTCCCTAGCGTCGATCTGATGGTGGCGTCAGCCTGTTCTACCGCCTTTCGTTTCCCTACGATGCGTACGACAACCTCACCCGGCCGTGCGCAGTAACCCAGCTCGATTCCCGGTATCGCAAGCACGCGTTCGCCGATGGCTTCTTCGACCAGCGACTCGCCCTTGTTGGCAATATTATATAAGCGGCGCTCGATGAAAGCCGAAGCTGGGACGATTGAACGCAAGATCGGCAGAACGAATGCCCGAAACATCGGCTGGAACTCGCGCGGAGGCCCGGGCAACAGAAAAAGATGGGGAGATTGAATCTGTGGATTGACGTTCGAGCGCAAATAAAGGCCCGACGCGCTGCCATTCTCGTTCGGCAGGACCTCTGCGCCCACATGAACCTGAGCCTGCCGCGCAATGCTGGAAGTCCATTTAATTCCGCGTATCCGAAGTCTTTGCCGAAGCGACGCCAGCAACTCGGGAGACTCCCTCAGTTCCAACCTCAGCATATCGGCAACCATCTCGCGCGTGATGTCGTCGGCCGTTGGACCGAGTCCTCCTGTCACGAAAAGAATCTCGCAACGTGGGAGCAATTCGCTCAAAGTTTGTCTAATCGCGTCAGAGTCGGGAACAGTGCGTCGCTCCTCGATGCGCAAACCCAATGGAAGGATCTCGCGCGCGATGAACGCAAGATGTACGTCCTGCACATCGCCAAGCAAAAGCTCCGTGCCGGTATTGACGAGAATGACGCGCATGAGAAGAGGTGAAACGTTACGAAGTTACAAGATTACAATGGAAGCGGTAACCTTTTAGTGTTGTAACGCTTTAACTTTTTAGCCTGCCCCGAGACCGGGGGGGCTACGCCGCGGTCTTGTCCTGTTTCTTGCGAATGAGTGGAAGTTTCTTCCCTTCCACTACCGCCCGATTGATCGTGACCTCGGCAATATCTTCCCTGCTCGGCACATCGTACATGATGTCGAGCATGATCCGCTCGAGCATCGAGCGTAACGCGCGTGCGCCTGTTCCTTTTGTGACAGCCTGGGCCGCAAGGGCGCGCAGGGCATCTTTGGTCACGGTCAGGCGCACGCCTTCCATTGAGAAAAGCTTGGTGTACTGCTTTACCATCGCGTTTTTTGTCTCGGTCAAGATCGCTACCATTTCTTCCTCAGTTAGCGCATCGAGCGAGCTGACAACCGGCAATCGCCCGATGAATTCGGGAATCATTCCGAAAGCGAGCAGATCTTCCGGTTCCACATGGCTGACAGCCTGCTTTCGCAGCGCCTCCTCAACTTCGAGTGTGGGGCTGCCGAACCCCATCACTTTTTGGCCGATGCGTTTTTGAATAATTTTGTCGAGGCCGATGAATGCGCCGCCGCAAATAAAAAGAATTTTCTCAGTATTAACCTGGATGTACTCCTGATGCGGATGTTTGCGCCCGCCCTGTGGCGGGACGTTGCATGTGCTGCCTTCCAGGATTTTCAATAGAGCCTGCTGCACGCCTTCGCCCGAGACATCGCGAGTAATACTCACATTGTCAGTTTTGCGACCGATCTTGTCGATTTCGTCGATGTAAACGATGCCGATCTCCGCCCGTTTCACATCGTAATCCGCATTCTGCAGGAGTCGCAGAATAATATTTTCGACGTCTTCGCCAACATAGCCCGCTTCCGTCAACGTTGTCGCATCGGCGATGCAAAATGGGACATCGAGAATCCGTGCGAGTGTCTTGGCCAGCAATGTTTTTCCAGAACCGGTGGGGCCGATTAGCAAAATGTTGCTCTTCTCAATTTCGACGTCAGCGAACGGATCAGGCTGAAACGAGGCGGATGCATCGGTCGGCTGCGAAGCTTGCAGCACGCGCTTGTAGTGGTTGTGAACAGCCACCGATAACGTTTTTTTCGCGACCTCTTGACCGATGACGTACTGATCAAGTGCACGGCGAATTTCCGCCGGCTTGGGCACACGAATATTGGAGGACTGGCGGCGAGCATCTTCGTTGAGTTCTTTGTCGAGGATGCTTTTGCAAACGTTAATGCAACTATCGCAGATGTAGACGCCTGGTCCGGCAATCAATTTGCGAACCTCGGCATGGCTCTTGCCACAAAACGAGCACATGGTGAGGTTGGAAGCGCGGGCCATATTTTTTTTGAGAAACTCTTTATCCTCCGACTTTGCGCGGCAAAGCGGTTTCAGCCACTTCCACCGACCGGTCGCCGGAGGGAGGAGTCGCCCCGTCGAGTAGCTTCACCTCCTTGCGAGACTTAATCACTTCGTCCACCAAACCATACGCCTTCGCTTCCTGAGCCGACATATAATAATCGCGATCCGAATCGATCCGAACTTGTTCTTCAGATTTTCCTGTGTGCTGTGCGATGATTTTGATGAGGCGCTTTTTCAGCTTGAACATGTAATCGACCTGACGCTCCACGTCGCTTGCCGCGCCCTGCGCGCCTCCGGAGACCTGATGGATCATGATGTCGGAATTTGGAAGGGCAAAGCGCTTACCTTTGGTCCCTGCGCAAAGGAGCACTGCAGCCATGCTTGCGGCCATCCCAAGGCAATAGGTCGTCACGTCGCACGTGAGAAACTGCATCGTATCATAAACCGCAAGCCCGGCGGTAACCGAACCACCCGGCGAATTGATATAGATGTTAATATCCTTCTTTGAGTCCTCCATTTGCAAAAACAGCAACTGTGCGATGACAAGATTAGCGATGTGATCGTCCATCGGCGTTCCGATAAAAACGATGCGATCCTTGAGCAATCGCGAATAAATATCGTAGCTGCGCTCGCCCCGGCCCGTCTGCTCCACGACCATTGGAATCAGCACCTGGGAAAGATTTTCGTTCGATACACTCATGATTTTTCTTCTTTGACAGCGGGTTCTTGCGCTGCCTCGATGCTAACATTCGCCTTAAGGAAATCAAGAGTCTTACCCAGCAGTATTTGGTCCGCGAACCCATCCAGACCGTCGTGTTCCTGCAGTTCCTTGCGCATTTTTTCCACGGGCACATTGTACCGCGCCGCCTCCTCGCGAAGCCGCTCGTTGATGTCGTCCCGCGAAACTTTGATGTCTTCGTGCTCCGCAATCCGATGCAAAATGAAATTGGTTTTCAACCGGTGAGCAGCAAGCCCGGCAGCGGTTTCGATAAGCTCCTTCTCCTTGTCCTTCAACATCTCATCAGGAACACCGCGTTCCCGGTTTCGTTGCACCAGGTCTCCCAAAACGCGACGCGTTTCACTTTTTAGTAAAGCAGGCGGCAACTCGAACTGGATCCGCTCGTGAAGGTATTTCACCACCTGCCCTTCTTTTGCTCGTTCGCGCTCATGTTCCTTTTCGTGCGCGAGGTCGTGTTCAATGATCTTGCGCAGATCATCCATGGACTTTCCTGGGATCAATTTAGCCGCGAACACATCATCCAAATCCGGTAATGCCTTCTGCTTAATCTCACGGACGGTGACATTGTAACTTGCCTGTTTTCCAGCCAGTTCCTTCACCGGAAAATCCGTCGCGAAATCGACGGTAACTGTGCGCGCTTCGCCCGGCTTCTGACCGATGACTTGTTCGCAAAATTTCGGCAGAAAATTATCTGACTTGATATGCAACCAGAATTTTTTCCCGCCGTGAAGGTTCTTGC
>JBEDUS010000163.1:0-3018 GCA_040414975.1 Candidatus Udaeobacter sp. | reverse complement strand
GAGAAACAGCACCGAAACTATGATCGATGCGATAACGTTGATGCTAAGCTCGCTTTGCAGAGCTTTGATCATTGGACCAACATCTTCCTTGTCGCCGCAGTCGCCAGCCTGCACGTCGGTGTCATTGGGAACGCATTCCTTAGAAATGACCCTCAGGGCCATGGTTACAACGTAGTACTAGCCCAAAGGTTGCCTAACGGATTATAGATTTCCAGTCAGGTTAGAGATACTGATATTCTCGAGCGCTACGTTTGCAGGGCGAGAGAGCGCGTATGCTACGGCGCTGGCGACATCTTCCGGGGAAATCATTTTGTGACGCGGCCACTTCCCCTCGATCTGACTCCAAATGTCGGTGTCCGTGGCAGCGGGGTAAACGTTGATCACTCGGATCTTGCGTTCACGCAATTCTTCGCGGACGCATTGCGAGAACCCATCGAGAGCGAACTTGCTCATGCAATAGGCGCTCCAGTTCGCGAACCCAGTCTTCGCTGCGATGGAAAGAATATTGACGATACTGGAGCCGGGCGGCATGTGGGGCGCAAAGTGCTGCATGAGCATGAACGGCGCGGTGACATTCACCCCGACGGTTTGCCCCCATTCGACAGGCGTGATTTCGCAAAAGGCCTTTACGATTGCGATGCCGGCGTTGTTCACAAGCAGATCCACGGGAGTCTTGCCAACTTGATCGATCAGATCAGAAACACCGGACGGCACAGCGAGATCATGAATCAAGCGAATCACACGAGCACAGCGCTCCTTCACTGCCCCGCAGACTTCCGCCAGGGCGACGGTATCCCGCCCGTGGAGAAGCAATTCGACATCCGGACCCGCCAACTCCTCGGCAATCGCGCGGCCAATTCCGCGGCTCGCGCCTGTGATAAGATAGCGCTTCATTCGCAATTACTGTAGCGGCGGTCTATGACCGCCGACCACTGGATTTTCGGCACTCATAGAGTGCCGCTACAGTTACGTCCTCCGCAAGGTAAACCGATTGTTCGCTGTCTCCCATAATCGCAGCCTAACGAGTTGCTGATTGACACGATTATCGATCTTCGACCAGAGGGCGCGCACAATATTTTCTCCCGTTGAAGGCCCGTTTTGGAAATCCTCCGTTTCCAGGTCGAGATGCCGATCGCGCCACGGTTCCAACGATTCCTGGATAGCGTTCCTGAACGCAACAAAATCGTAAAGCGTTCCGCTGCGTTCCTCGTAATCGCCGCCGACGGTTGTCTCCGTCAAGTAACCATGGCCATGACCGAGTGGATTGTTGCACTTGCCATAGAGCTTTGCGTTTTCGGCCTCCGAAAAAGTCGCAGCGGACAATCGGTGTGCTGCATGAAATGCCATCCGCATCCCAAGAAAAACAGCTCTATTCTTCCACACCTCAGCAAAGAAATCTTCGCGCTCGTGCAGGCGGACACGATCTAACGAAGTCATCGAGCTTGCCCGTTGGTAAATATAATCAGCCAAACTCTCAGTCGTGACAGGCCGGTTCGCCAAGCCAGCGACGTCTTCGTTAACATAGCGGTGGTCGAGTTCGTCGTTCAGAGCGCGCAAGCACGGTTCGATCGCATCGTAGCGAACGAGAGGGAGATTTTGAGCACCGAATGTTTCCGGTGACCGGTACGTCAGACGAGCACGATAATTATGCCCGTGAATGGAAGTAGCCGGGCCAAACAAACGCGCATTTTCTTCGGCACTCAGCCGAGGCGATACGGTTTTGCGCGCAGCTGAGAATTCAAACCAGTAATTCGCCTCGCAGGCGCCATTGGAATAAAAAGTCGCGCTCCGTGCGGGCGACTCGGTTAAATGGCAGGCAACAAGTTTTGCGACGTCGTCAGAAAATAATGGCGCGACATCGAGATAGAGTTGTCGGGCAATGTTTTCGGCAGTCGGCGGAATGCTGCGGAAGAAAGGATTATCTTCGTTAAGGAATTTGTGATCAAATCGATCGCGGACAACTTTTCCCGCGCGCTCCTTGATTTCGCTAATGTTAATCAGCATCCCCGTAGCAGGATCGACCGGCCCTGTGAAAACAAAGTAAGCGACGTAATTGCGACCGCTCCCGTAAGGCGCTTTCGTTTCGGGACCGAAAACCGCGCGGTTTTCCTTGTCGTTCCATTCTCGAACGAACAACCGGCGCGACGCCGAAAATTCGAGCCGCTTGCTAACCGTCAGGAGCATGGCGCCATCCCCTCAGCGATTAGCCGCCGCCAGTGCACTCGAAGTCGAGAATTAGTCAAACATTCCTTTGACTTAATCGGGATACACATGATCTTTAAATTAATGAAATATATAGGCTGGCGAGATAGCCTGTTCAAAAGTACCCGTGGGAAAATTCTTGAGCTTCTCCGGACGCGAGAGTGCACTGTAAACGAACTCGCGGCCGAGCTGGACCTGACTGATAACGCGGTGCGCGCGCACCTTGCCAGCTTTGAGCGCGACAGACTCGTGGTGCAATCAGGCATGAGGCCAGGGATTCGCAAACCACACACCACGTATGTTCTCGGACCGGAATCCGAACAAGCTTTTCCGAAGGCATACGATCGTTTGGTCTCACTTCTCATGTCGGTGTTCTCCCGACACCTTAAGCCTCGAACTTTGCGCGCAGGAATGCGGGCTGCCGGCCGAACGGTAGCCCAAGAGCATCTCCGCGAGGTAAAGGGCAAAACCCGGCAGCAAAGAATCGATGCCTCGCTAGGCATTCTTAAGCAACTGGGCGGCATGGCCACCTTTCATGAAGAAAATGGCAAGGACTTCATTTGCGGCAACGGATGTCCAATTGCCGCCGCTACGGCGAATCATCCCGAAGCATGTCTTCTGGCGGAATCCCTGCTCACCGAGATTATCGGCACGCCGGTCAAAGCACATTGCATCGGTGGACCGAAGCCTTCCTGTCGTTTTGAAGTGAAATAAAGCTCGCGCGTCGCATTAGTTGTTTAGTAGCGAGAAAAACTCGGTTCGGCTGGCCAAGTTCTCTTTAAACAGATCGAGCAGGCAGCTGGTGATCATTTTTCC
>JBEDUS010000162.1:0-5034 GCA_040414975.1 Candidatus Udaeobacter sp. | reverse complement strand
TAAAGCTTGGATTTCTATGTTCGTACAATGGACACTTCGCGTTCTTCTTTGGGAGATCACCTATACCTAGTTCCTCAATGAGCATAGGAAGCGGAAGCCTTAGCTTTGGTTGTTGGATTGGCGTGCTACTCACGTCGCTCCTCCAGTCTGAATAAACCGATCCAGCTCCGAAACGGGAATAAGTTTATGGCGCAAGGCTCGGATAGGTTTGAGGAGTCCACGCTTGATTAGGCGTCGAACTGATACAATTGATACCCCTAGGTATTCGGCGGCTTGCCTCAGTTTGAGAGCCTGAGGGATTACCTGGGGGCGATTAAGTTGATTTGGAGCCATAATATAAGAAGCCCCGTACCGCCCTAGCCATTTCAAAGGTGGCGATGCGTTGTTATAACAGCAGCTGAGAAACGTTACGGCCTCCCGCTGCTTGTAAACGCGACCACGTTCTCGGGCTCCGGCACGCGCATTTTCTCAGCCATTTCCCGAACGTGCTTTTTAGTCACCTTACCGTAGGTGCCTAGAATTAGTTTCCCGCCGTCGTTGTGTCCTTGCCATTGCGCGATAGTTTGGGGATCGATGCCGAACTCAAGGGCGCGTGTGATGAACATGCTTCGAAAACTGCGCTGGGTGTAAGTCGGCAGATTCAGACGATAGCAGGCATTGGCAACTGCCCGTGCTGCGCTCTTGATCCGAAACAGGCGGTCGCCCGGCTCCTTTAGGTCGCAGGTGCGGCGATGCAACAGGGCTCGCAACTGCGGAAAAATCTCAACCTCAAATCCTACTTTTGTCTTTTTGCGAAAGGGCGTGAACGTGTTCTTGGCCCAAAGGATGTCCGATTTTCTTAGCGCGGAAACTTCCGCCTGTCCGAGGCCGGCTAGCCCAAGAAACTCGACAAAGTCTGCACTTTCTTCGGCATCGTGCCCATTGAATTGCTGTGAGCGAATGCTTTCAACAATCGCCCTGAACTCGTCGAACGTCGGGATTACGCGAAACGGCTTCGGTTCTTTCTCGCGCTTTAGATGTGTTGCTGGCGAATTAACTATCGCCTTGTCGCGCACGGCCAAGTCGAAAACTTCTTTCGCCGCGCGGATGTGAAGGTTGCGCGAAACAGCACCAAACTTGTAGCGCGAAAGCCAACGATCTACATCGGACGCCTTCACCTTGCGAACGTGTATCAGACTTCCTATAGGCCAGTCCTCTTTCATCCGACGAACAATCAGCGTTTTTCGTTCGATGGTTTTCGGTTCTTGGTGTTGTATCGTTTCTAGAAACTTGTCGCACAATTCGGCGAGCGAGATTTTCTCGCTTCCGGGGTCGATCTGTCCCTGCTCATTGCGCAAATCCGCAAGACGACGTTTGGCAAGTTCTTTGTCAGTGGTTTTGAGGCTGCGCCGAATTTCCTTGCCCGGGCGTTTCAACCGCGCATAGTAAACGCCGCTTGATGAGTAACGGTAGAGACACTCGGCCACCTTTTGAAATGCTCCCACGTTCTTTTGTCCTGTGCTCATATCGTTTTCGATCATACGGTGGACAAAAGCGGTGGACAAGCACGATTTTGGGTCGTCTATTTCGAGCCGTTTTTCATAGGTAGAGTGCGGGTGTAGCTCAGTGGTAGAGCACCTCCTTGCCAAGGAGGACGTCGCGAGTTCGAGCCTCGTCACCCGCTCGTTCGCGAGCTTACCCACGAAATACGCGAACGACCCCAAAACAAGGTACAGCAATAGGATTGAGTTTTAGCGTCTTTTGGCGTGTTTGGTGGGCCCAAAATGGGTTGTCTCAGGCAGGGGCGGGCCATAAGATTCCGCGCTATGAAAACGATATCTCTCCTCCCCTGTACCCTCGTTGCGGGACTGCTAATCTTTAATACGCCCGTCCGAGCTGCAGACCAACCTAAAGATAAGACTCCATGGAAGATCACCGGTCAGCTCGAAGAAGCCTGCTCGTGTGACGCTGCGTGTCCATGCTGGTTTAATTCCAAGCCGACCAAGATGACTTGCGGCGGCGGACAGGTCCTTTTCATCCAAAAAGGTAACTACGGGAAGGTAAAACTCGATGGGCTGGCCATCGCTAGCATTGGGCAGAGCCCGGAAGGCCAGACCATGATGGAATCGTACGGGAACTGGAATTTTGCCTACAATTATATCGATGCGAAGGCAACGCCGGAACAACGCAAAGCGCTGGAAGCGATCGCTGCCGTAATGTTGACGCCGGGCGTGTCGAAGAAAACTGAGACAAGCTACGTGCCGATCACGCGAAAGGTTGAGGGCAAAGAGCACCAAATCACAATCGGACAATACGGGGCATTTCACGGGCACCTGATCGAAGGCGGGATGGGCGGTTCGCCGAAAATTGTGAATCCGCCAGGAGCGGACCCGCTTCATCACGAATATGCGCAAGGACGCACATCAAAGATGACCTATACCGATGCGGGCCAGAATTGGTCTTGGGACAACTCGAACTACATGTTCGGAACCTTCACGGTCGATAATGTGCAGTACGAAAAATTTGCTGCGGGTCTTGCGCAAAAGATGGCAGAGATGAAGGACGAAAAAGCGCCTGAGAAAAAATAGAATCTCTAATGTAGCTTCGAAAAGATGTCCCGGGCACATTCTCTCGTCACAAGGTGACGGAGACAATCTTGTCTGCACCTTTGAAGCTCGCAGGCAGGATTGCCTGCGTCACGTCGGATGAAGGTCCGCGCGCTGCCTAATCCAGGCATCTATGGCGCAAACTGGTTGAGCCGCGCTGGCTGGGAGCAAATGAGAACATTTTGCAAGCGCGTTCACGCGGCAGACTGGTGGTTATATCCAGACCGGGGCGCAAGCGGTTGCAACTCGAAATTGCGTGCACGTCGCACACTCTTTCACGAAAGCTCATCGAGGAATTTGGCTGGCGCATCGAGAAATGGCCGCGCAACTGGCTGAAACGATTTGCGGAGCTCCACAAATCGAAGCCGCTCAAAATTGGAAAACGGCTGTTGATCTCTAATACAGGTAGGACGCTGGCGTCCGGAGTATCGCGGGGCGAAGGACGTTCCCACATTCTCATTCCAGTTTCTGCCGGTTTCGGGACGGGACAACATGCAACAACGGCAATGTCGCTCCGTTTTCTCGAACAGTTGACGCGAAAATGGAGAGATGGTTGGTCGCTCGCCGATCTTGGGACTGGGAGCGGGATTCTCGCTCTCGCCGCGAAACGCTTTGGCGCAGGGCGCGTGACCGGCATTGATATAGATCCGAAAGCGATTTCCGTTGCGAATGCGAATGCTCGTCTGAACGAAATCGACAATACCGATTTCCAGTTGGCCGATGTGCGCAGGTGGAAGCCGCCAGTCGCGTGCGACATTATTGTTGCAAACCTGTACAGCGAACTGCTCATTGAAATTCTCCCGAAACTAGAGCGCAGTAACTGGCTGATTCTCTCGGGTGTGCTGCGCGCACAGGAAAAGGAATTCCTTCGTGCTCTGCGACGGAACAAGGTTGAGATCGCTACAGCAAAGCGCCGCGGAAAGTGGATCGCGGTATCGGCCCATTGTAAAAATCTTCAGTGAGATTTGCCCGCGCCGAATAAACAAAAATTTGCGTGCACGAATGCCGCCAGCTACCTTCTTCCGGCCTTGTCGGCTTCGGGTTCTCTGCATCTCACGCGGTTTAATCACGAGCCGCGGCAGAAACAGATATTATGCAGAACGAACAACTTGCCTATGTCATTGCGACGCCGTACTCGATGCGCAAATCGCGCACCGGCGGTATCGTTGGCCGGCTAATTTCTCGCACGGGCCTGGACCTCGTTGGCGGACGTATGTTCGCGCCCAGCCCGGAGTTAGCCAGACGCTACGCAGAGACGGTTGTGACGGAAACCGATCCGTGTCATCGCGCAACACAAGAGTTAATTCGCGACTACGTACTCAAGAACTTTACCGGCAATAAAAACGGGCTGAAACCGCGTCTGCTGTTCCTCATTTTTCGCGGCCCCGACGCAGTGGAAAGAATTCATCACACCGTTGGCCACATCGTGCACGAGCGCACCAGCGGCGAAACAATTCGCGATACCTATGGGGACTATATCACCGATGATTCAGGCAACGTGACTTACTTTGAACCTGGAGTATTGGCGGCGTTCGACCCAAAGGCCGTTGAGCGGGATTTAAAACTCTGGGCAGAATTTTCGGATTCTGATGGCGGAATCCTGGATGAGGTCGTCCCCTTCCCCAGCAACGCTCAAGTCGAAAAGACTCTGGTTCTGATCAAGCCTGACAATTTCAGATTTCCGAATCTGCGACCCGGCGGCGTTATCGAAGTGTTTTCTCGTTCGGGACTCTCCATTATCGGATTCAAAGTTCATCAGATGAGCGTTGAGCAAGCGGAAGAATTCTATGGCCCGGTGCTGCCGGTCCTCGAGAAGAAGCTTGGTCCAAAAAGCGGCCTCGAAAACTGGGAAAGCATTGTTGAATTTATGGCGGGACGAAAGCCAAGCGAATGCCCCCAAGAAGAACGCGACGCTGCCGGGACGGAGAAATCGATCGCGATTGTTTATCAAGGCGTGGATGCCGTCCGCAAGATTCGCGGCGTACTCGGCCCGACCGATCCGGCCAAGGCGCCGCCAGGCTCGATCCGGAGAGAATTCGGACAGACCATCATGATCAATGCCGCGCACGCCTCGGATTCTCCTGAGAACGCGAAGCGCGAAATGGGGATCATTCGAATCCACGAGAATAATTTTAAACCTCTGATTGAAAACTTCTATCGCCGCCAATAGTTTGCGCTCCATTTTGAACCATCCCACAACCAGTCTTACCGCCATGGAAATTTCCGAACGCGCCGCTCAACTGAGTCCGTCGCTTACTCTTTCAATCGATAGCAAGGCCAAAGCCATGAAAGCCGAGGGCATAGACGTCTGCGGCTTTGGCGCTGGCGAACCGGACTTCGATACGCCGGAACACATTAAAAAGGCTGCGATCGATGCGTTGGAAGCAGGCTTTACAAAGTACACGCCGAGCGCAGGCATTCCAGAGCTGCGTCAAGCGATCGCGGAAAA
>JBEDUS010000161.1:0-6439 GCA_040414975.1 Candidatus Udaeobacter sp. | reverse complement strand
GCCGATTCATTCGTCATATCATTAAAGTGAATCTAACAACGCGACCGAAATAAACCCGGGGAAAGTCTTATGTGTCCCGCATGTTTGGCAAACGCGATGCTGGCGGCAGCCGGCGCGACCTCAACTGGCGGACTCGCCGCACTCGCTGTGAAACAATTCTTTTTTCACCCTGACCGAAATCATCAAACCAACAAGACAAGACAAAATGAAGATCGAGATATTGAAGCCGAAAACCGAAAAGAGCGAAATCAATGCCGCAAAAGTAGTGCCAGAAGCTGAATGGCTCGTTGCCCGCAAAGATTTGCTGACACGGGAGAAAGAACTGACGCGGTTGCGCGACGACGTAAGCCGCCATCGCCGCGAGCTGCCATGGGTTAAGGTTAACAAAGAGTACGTTTTTGATGGGCCCAACGGCAAGGAAACGTTGGCCGATCTCTTTAATGGCCGCAGTCAACTGATTGCTTATCACTTCATGTTTGGTCCCGACTGGGAAGAGGGCTGTAAGAGTTGCTCGTATCTGGCGGATCATTTTGATGGCGCAAACTGGCATCTCCCTCATCGCGACATAGCCTTCGCGGTTATCTCCCGTGCGCCGTTGCCGAAACTCGAGGCTTACAAAAAGCGAATGGGCTGGCGTTTTAAGTGGCTGTCATCGTACGGCAACGATTTCAATTTTGATTATCACGTCTCCGCGACCGAGCGAGAACAAGCAAAAGGCAAAATGTATTACAATTACCAGACGCAGGATTGGCTGAACGAGGAAATGCCCGGGTTAAGCGTCTTTTACAAAGACAAAACCGGCGACGTTTTTCACACCTATTCTACGTACGGGCGCGGGCTCGATATTCTGATCGGCACCTACAATTTTCTCGACCTCGTTCCGAAGGGTCGTGACGAGGAGCACCTCGACTTCACGATGGATTGGGTGCGGCGCCACGACCAATATTGAAACAACAAATAAATAAGGATCTGCGAATGAATCGCGTAACTCATTTTGAGATTTACACTGAAAGTCCGGAAGTGGTGCAGCCGTTTTATCAGGACGTGTTCGGCTGGAAGTTCCAAAAGTTCGAGGGCGGCCCGATCGAATACTGGCTGGTGACGACGGGGGACGACAAAGAACCGGGAATCAACGGTGGAATGACTCGACCGCGTGAAGGGCAGATTCCCGGAACTTTGAACACGATTGCGGTTTCATCACTCGATCAAACGATTAAAAAAGTCGAACAGCGAGGTGGAAAGATTTGCGTCCCCAAGATGGCGATCCCTCGCGTTGGCTGGCTGGCTTATGCGGCAGATCCTGCTGGGAACGTCTTTGGGATTATTGAGCCAAACACAGAAGCAAAATAAGGGGACAGACACAAGCGGGACCCCTTTTGATCAAGTCCTGATTAATTCGACGGGTTTCCGTCATCATCAGAGGAATAAGTGAAGATACAAAAAATAACACCATTCTTGTGGTTCGATAATCAAGCGGAGGAGGCCGCGAAGTTTTACACTTCAATTTTCAAAAATTCGAAGGTGGGAAAAATTCTGAGCTACGACGAAGAGGCGGCCAAATTTTCGCAGAGCGGCCTGGCCGCCGGATCAGTGTTGACGATTGAATTCGAGATTGAAGGCCAGAGATTCACAGCGCTTAATGGCGGCCTAGCCTTTAAATTCAACGAATCAATCTCGTTTGTCGTGCACTGCGACACGCAAAAAGAGGTGGATTATTTTTGGAAGAAACTGACTGCTGATGGCGGACAAGAATCGCAGTGCGGCTGGCTCAAAGATAAATTTGGTGTGATGTTGCACGACGAGGATTCCGAGAAATCCGAACGAGTTATGAAGGCGATGCTGCAAAAGCAAAAGATCAACATTGAAACGCTAAAGGAGGCGTACGCAGGGAAATGAGCTCCAGGCCGAAAACAATTGCTGAATACCTGGCAGGCGTGAACGCCGATCAACGTGTCGCACTCGAGAGATTGCGCAAGACCATTCGCGCGGTCGCGCCCAAGGCTGAGGAGTGCATCAGTTATGGAATTCCTGCATTTCGCCTGAATGGACGTTCGCTGGTTTTCTTCGGCGCATGGGCGAATCACTGCTCGTTCTATCCCGACAATTCCACTACGCTGAAAGAATTTCGCGACGATCTAATGGTTTTCAGATCACCAAAGGGACCATTCGCTTCTCGCCTGAGAACCCGATCCCGATTGCACTGGTGAAGAAGCTTGTTCGGTCGCGATTACGAAATATTCGCGATTGATCGAGCCGGATTAGCAACAATGATGGGTTATAATCAATCCTTAGCATCCGCGTGATCCGCGGTTAGAAATCCTAGATCATGAGTAAAGTTCGAGTCTTAGTTGGTACACGAAAAGGGGCGTTCATCCTGACAGCGGATGGCGCCCGCAAGCGGTGGAAAGTCAGCGGTCCGCACTTTGCGGGCTGGGAAATTTATCACGTGAAGGGTTCGCCAGTCGATCCGAACCGCATTTATGCATCGCAAACAAGCGGTTGGTTCGGCCAAATCATTCAGCGCTCGGATGATGCCGGGAAAAAATGGACCACCCCCGGGAGCAGCCCCGAGGAACTGAAAAGTACCGATGGCATGCCGAAAGGCGAGAGCAACAAGTTTGTCTACGACGGAGTCCCCGGTACGCATCAATGGTATGACGGCACCCAGCATCCATGGAAGTTCAAGCGTGTTTGGCATCTGGAGCCGTCGCTCAATGATCCCGAGCATGTTTATGCCGGCGTGGAAGACGCGGCGCTGTTTGAATCAAAGGACGGCGGCAAATCGTGGAAAGAATTGTCCGGTCTCCGAAAACACGACACCGGTCCAAAGTGGCAACCGGGCGCTGGCGGTATGTGTCTGCACACAATTCTTATCGATCCGCAAGATCCACAGCGAATGTTCGTAGCAATCTCGGCCGCAGGCGCGTTCCGCACCGATGACGGCGGAAAAACGTGGAGACCGATCAATCGCGGACTGCATTCACAGTACATACCGGATCCAACGGCCGAGGTAGGCCATTGTGTCCATCGCATCGCAATGCACCCATCACGACCCAACACGTTGTTCATGCAAAAACACTGGGATGTGATGCGCAGCGATGACAGTGGCGATTCGTGGAGGGAAGTCAGCGGAAATTTACCGACCGATTTCGGATTCCCAATCGACGTGCATGCGCATGAGCCGGAAACAATTTATGTCGTGCCGATCAAGAGCGATTCGGAACATTATCCGCCAAACAGCAGGTTGCGTGTGTATCGCAGCCGGACAGGAGGGAACGACTGGGAAGCGCTCACCAAAGGCCTGCCACAACGCAATTGTTACGTGAACGTTTTGCGTGACGCAATGTCTGTTGATTCGCTCGAGCCGTGCGGCATTTATTTTGGAACGACCGGCGGCCAGGTTTATGCATCGGCGGACGCGGGCGATAGTTGGAAACCAATCGTGCGCGATCTTCCGGCGGTGCTCTCAGTAGAGGTGCAAACGCTGCCGTGATTCGCGTTGTTTTGCCGCCGCATTTGCGCACATTGGCGCACGTCGATGGCGACGTGGAGCTCGACGTCAATCCTACCGTGACTCAGCGGTCCATACTGGACGAGCTGGAAGCGCAATATCCCATGTTGCGCGGGACGATGCGCGATCACATCACGCAATTGCGTCGGCCACTCGTACGATTTTTCGCCTGTGGCGAAGATTTATCTCACGAATCGCCTGATGCTCCGCTGCCGGAAGCCATTGCAAAGGGATCGGAGCCGTTTGTGATTATCGGCGCCATTGCGGGTGGATAGTTTGGGAGCGTTTCCTTAGAGGCAAGGCGAGGACGCGTCCGCATTTCGAACGCAGCGAGCATTCGCGGTTAGCAGAAGGCAAATCGCGAATGTCACACAAATATCGGTTGAACAATTCTCAATCAAAAATAAGGAGATAGAATGAATACTACGGAAGAAGTTGCAACAAAACTGGCGGACTATTGCCGCAAAGGTGAATGGATGAAGGCCGTGGACGATCTCTATGCAAAAGACATCGTCAGCGTGGAAGCGCATGCGATGGAAAATATGCCAGCGGAGATGCGCGGCATCGATCAGGTGCGTGGTAAGACGGAGTGGTGGGAAAAAAACATGGAAGTGCACAGCTCGAAAGTCGGCGGACCGTTCGTAGCTCGGGATACTTTCGTCGTGCAATTCGATGTGGACGTGACCGAGAAAGCTTCCAAGAAACGAATGCAGATGTCAGAGGTGGGAATTTACACTGTGAAAGACGGCAAAGTTACTCACGAAAAATTTCTACCCCTCGCTCAAAAGAAAGAGTAGGGCCGCCATTTGGTCCGCCGGTCGAGCGGGCTCCCATTGATGCAAGCTTGCTAAAAGATCGGGTGAGAATCTCAAAATTCTGTGCCGAAGGGCTGTTGTAAAACCGCCCCCAAGGAGAGCTGCGCATTTGTAAAGTTCGGTCCTCGGGTGACGCGACCCGCGAACATCGACTGATTGCGTGGGGCGCGCGGAACCGATATCCTCGCAACCATGCCTGGAAAAATGCAATCGAGCTCTCGGGTGAAAGCCGTTGCAGGATCGTCAGGTTTCGCCGGCGTTGAATTCCCATTGTTCATAGGCGCGGGAACGGCCGTCATTTTTTGGGGCACCGGGAGCCGGCTGGTAGAAATCATCGGACATCCCGTCGTTCTAGTCGTCGTCTTCGTATGGCTCTTTGTCGTTATCCTTGGGTCTGCGATGTGCGTTGTCCGGCATGCCGAGAGTCTTGCCGTTAGGCTGGGCGAGCCTTATGGGACTTTAATCCTCACGCTTTCAGCAACCACTGTAGAGGTAGTGATGATTTCTACAGCGATGTTGCACGGCGCAAATAATCCTGCGCTTGGACGGGACGCAATTTTTTCTGTTGTCATGATCGCTCTAAATGGGTTCGTTGGGCTTTGCTTGCTAATGGGCGGACTAATTTATCGCGAGCAGCATTACAACCTCCTGGGCGTCAACTCCTATCTCAACGTCATCATGACACTCGCGGTAATGGGCTTGGTCTTGCCAAACTTCACTATTACGACAAGGGGTCCCACATTTTCGACCGAGCAGGCGATCTTTCTCGTAGTGATGTCCCTATTGCTTTACGGGATCTTTCTGCTTATTCAGACGATGCGGCACCGTCAGTATTTCGTCGACTCGGACCATAGAGGAGTGCCGGTGTACTCGACGCACTATTCGATGCAAGTGCGCTCAACGGGTTTTCACACGGCGATGCTCGTCCTTTACATGATCACAGTTATTCTTCTTGCGAAAAAGTTCGCTATTCCGCTGGACAATAGTATCGAGAAATTTGGCCTGCCCCAGGAGTTCGGTGGAGCGATGATCGCGGCATTAGTGCTTTCTCCTGAAGGCTTGGGCGCGCTCCGCGCAAGTTTGGACAATCAATTGCAGCGTTCGGTAAACATCCTGCTTGGGTCCGTTCTCGCCACCATTGGACTCACGATTCCCGCTGTGTTGACCATCAGTTTGATCACGAAGCGACCAGTCATATTGGGTGTGGAGGGCGGAAACCTACCGCTCCTCCTATTAACACTGGCAGTCAGTGTTGTTACATTCACCAGCAGACGAACAAATGTCTTACAGGGCTGTGTCCACTTGTTCCTTTTCGCTGTCTTTGTGTTGTTGATCTTTGCGCCTTAACGAGGCTACACACGTCTCTGCATTACGATGGCATCGGGTCCCTCTTGGGCGACCTTGAATCCGAATCGCTCATAAAGGCGCAACACTGGCTTACCCGCGATGAGTCTCACCGAAATCGTTGACTCATGAGGATTCGCACGGACCAACTGTGTGAGGAGCGCTGTACCGATACCATGTCGCCGATGTCCCGGTTTCACCGCAAAGGCGAGTTCAGGCGGTGCATCAGGTTTGTGGATTGGCTTGCGCAACCAAACGGCGCCGAGCACTGATCCATCCTTCTTGTCGTGCGCCACAAACCCGGTATCGCCCGCGCGGCCCCAGCCGTCGGCGTAATGCGAGAACTCCGGGCGCTGCAGGATATCGCGTGAAGGCTGGTGGTTGCCGACGGAAGATAGACCTTGATAAAGCATCTCCCGAAGGATTGCCTCGTCGTTGGCAAGAAGTGGTCGAATTTCGTATTCGACAACGTTACCATAGCCCTTAATGCGTTTCATAGGTAAAACGTTACAATCGTGAACACCTGTTGACAAGGTGTTATGTATGCGATACTGTTATGCAGTGTTATGGCATCAATACATAAACAGCCGGGCAGACCGAATTGGTTTGCATCATTCAGCATATTCAACCCTGAAACAAATCGGTGGCGGCGCGTGTTTCGCTCCACGGAAACGAGCAACAAAAAGCAGGCGCTCGAAATCATGCGGGCATGGGATAAGGCCGCTCGCAAAGCAAAGACGGGCACGTTGAGCGAAGCCGCGGCGCGCCG
>JBEDUS010000160.1:0-4450 GCA_040414975.1 Candidatus Udaeobacter sp. | reverse complement strand
GCGTGATCGCGATTTCTTCGCGATCGCAACCGAACAGCTCGGCCAGGCCCGTGCGAATGGTTTCCGATTGCGGCTCGAGGATTTGCCACATGGTGTATGCGGTGGCGTCTTCCTGTTCCCAGATGTAACGGACGAGCGCCTCGGTCACGATCCGCGGGCTGGGCGACACGCCGCCGTTATTCAGGTTGATGATGCCGCGCGTGACGCTGAACGAGTTTTGGATGGTCGCCCAGTAATCTTCATCCGTGGCCGCTTCTTCCGGGGTGAGATGCGCGACGTTTTTTGTGGCTGCTTCGACGTTTCTCAATAACGACGCCACTGTCGCTGAGGAAAGCGCGGCCAGCCCAAGGCTTTTGCCGGCAATAGAAATAAAATCGCGTCGCGTGCGCAGTTGCTGCACGCACCAATTAGAGCGATCTCGCATACCTCATGCAATCATTGTCTTAGGGACCAAACGGTAGCCGCTGGCGTTGACTGCCGCACAGCCTGTGGCCATGGCGCTACGCGTCGTGTACGGCTGGATCAATGATTGGCCGTATCGCGCGGTATGTGACCCTCACCCGTGGCGGCGATCCGCCGGCTGATGAAATCTTGACCGTCGTCTGCGCTGTCTTCGCGGGTGTGAGCCGGGTTGCTGCGCCTCTCGGGCTGCATGCGTCGCAGAATCTTGGGCGTTTTTCATCTCAAAAGACCTGAACAACGCGGCCAGATCGATCACTTCATTCGCAGCCGATCTCAACATGTTCCCTAGATTTTGCGCGACCGAGGCCACTTTCACGCAGATACCGCGTCGCCTCAATTTGGTGGCGAGATACGCAAAATCGGCGTCACCGGTTACGAGAATGACAACATCAGGCCGCATCTCGACTGAGAGCTCCACCGCGTCGATTGCCATCAGCACGTCAACGTTAGCCTTATAACGGCCTTCTTCGGCTGGCGTCCCGTCTTTGGTTACGACCATGAATCCGTTGGCACGCAACCACTGCACGAACTTGTTCTTCTTGTCGCGCTCTTCCTGCCAGATTGGGATCGGTGGGGGAAGCCCGGCATAGACCACCATCTCGATCAGGTCGCGTTCTGTATGTGGCCTGGCCAGAAAATCACGGAGCTTCAGCCAATCCAGAACGCGCCCCACCGTACGCACCGAACTGCCGATGTTCGATTCATCAACAAGGACCAACAGCCTGGATCGGGCGGCGGCTTCGTGATTTTTCTTTCGCATTCTCCGCGGCGTTATTTCGCCGGTTTCTTTTTGTTTTTCTTGGCCCGCGCAATGCGTTCCGCTTTTTTGCGGCGAACAGCGCGTTTCTTAACATTATCTCTACCGTAATTGTGTCCCATAAGCCTCAATACTCCAATCTAACGATTCACGAATCAACGTTTCAACGCTGCACCGCCTCATTGCGCTGGATGGCCCGCGATGAGATAAATGCTAACGGCGGCGAGGAGAACACCGAGAGCTTTGCGCAAGGTGAGCGGTTCGTGCAGGAAAACCAGTCCGAGCACGGCGCCGCCAACGATGAACATGCCATAGATCGGGACGACGATGCTGGTCGGTCCTTCGGATAACGCGAGGAAATAAAAGACAACTGCAATTACTAGGGCGACGCCCGCGCTTAACACCAGCACGCCATCGGCGCTGGCAAGATTTTCTCGGGAGAATGCCTTTATGTCTCCGCGGAGGATGGTGATGGTGGTTGAGGTCGCCACCACCATCGCGGAGGAAATCATAAGAACGAAGTAGCTGGAGAATCGCCCGCTCTGGGTCGCGAGCTTGACCAGCGTTGCGGTCACGGAGTAGCCAATCATCCAATTGACGGCCCAAAGGAGATAGGATTTGCTCATTAACGAGAGCGAAGCAGTCGGCTTCGACTATTGCAAGCTGTGCATTGTGGCCAGCCGTCCGGCTGGCGCGGACTGCGGCCTCGGAATTTTCCAACGAGTTTCAACCCGGCAGACTTCACTGCGTCACTGCGTCTCGCGGACTATCGCATGTGTTTGCGCCCAGTCGCAGAGTGGCGCGAACTCCGCCGGGGCTCCGCGGCCGGCCGTGAAGTGTCCCCGATGTTGAGTCAGCATTTTGGCGAGCGTCATTCCATCGGCTGCGACGCGGTTCGGATCGGCGCCGCGTTCGAGCAGATGCAACGCATCCGTGTACGCGTCGCTATGATCAAGCCCCATTTTCGTGCGATAGAGCAACAAGGTATAACCAGCCGAGTCCGATTCGGTTTGCGGCATCGTAGAATTGATATCGGCACCGTGATCCAACAGAAGGTCGAGCCGCGCACGCTGATCGTTTGGGTAATAACCAAGATACCAGTTCATGAGAATGATGGGCCGGCCGAACTCATCACGGGCATTCGGATTTCCGCCGGCCTCGAGCATGCTCTGCAGAAGGCGAGCAGACCCATGCACGGCGTTGCCCATTGCAAATGAATTCCGATGGCTATTGGTATAGTTCGGGTCGGCGCCGAGCGACAACAACGTTTTCACCGATTCGACTAATTGAGGACGCTGCCACGTTTCCCTGACGGCCCAACAAAGCAGCGTTGTGCCGTCTCGTCCGGGCGACTGCAAATCTGGAAGGGCCTTCGCGGCCGCGCGGATTGCGTTCTGATCATTCGCTGAAATTGCCTGCGCAACAGCCAGCAGTGCCGGTTGATCACCAAAGTCATATCTCCCGGAGCGGATCTCTGCCTGGAATTGGCGGCGATGCACCTCACCTTTTTCCATGTCGATCCAAAACGCGCCGAAGAATGCAACAGGAAGCCCAAGACCAAGAATCAGAGGCGCGAAGATCAACCAGCCTCGCCATTTGTTAGCTAGAAAGGTCACGGCGGCGGACGCAACGCCGATGATTAGGATCATGGAGCCGAACACAGCGTAGGCATGCCACAACGAGTCCGCTTCGCGGGCGCTGCCCAACATCCCTGTGATAGCGAGGACACCCACAACCGCGTAAGCGGCGGCGGCGAGCCAAAGAACGATTTGGAAGATCCTCCAGATCACGGTCGCGGTTTTATCAGCCCGCGAACATTTAGACAAGGAAGCTGCGCGTTGTAATGGCGGTCGCCGCGGCGACTGCAAAACTGAATGGAGCTGATGGGGATCAGCGACATAGAAGGTAAAGCGTCGAGGGTAGGAGCGAGTGAGTAAGGGAAGCGAACGAGTTTCAACCCGCTGTCGCTGACTGCGGCCTGCGTTTTGATTACACCATCATAAGCCGCTTACGATGCAGGAGTCGTCGGTGTTGCGGCGGCTGTCTCAGCCGCAAGAACTGCAGCCGCGGGCGCTGACTGCGGCCTCCGGGATTTCCGATGAGTTTCAAGCTGATGTGATCTTTGGCCTTTGACGTGTGGCTCGGCTTCTTCGACTCTCATCGTTCGTGCAACGCAAACGCTATCTCTTTGTCTGTATCAATCGTCGGGCCGAGGACAACCCAAAAGGATGCTGCGCGCTGAAAGACTCAGAAGAAGTGTATAAAGCGTTGAAAGGGGAGGTTGCCGCGCGTGGACTCGCCAAGCTCGAGGCGCGTGTCTGCACATCGAGCTGTCTCGATCAATGCGGCACGGGCGTAACCGTTTTAGTCGAACCCGATCACTTTTTTTACGGGCGCGTTACGCCTGCGGACGTTCCGGAGATTGTGGATGGACTCATCGCGGACAAACCGGTTAAACGTCTCGTCATCACCGCGGATCAACTCCAGCCGTGAGCCGAACGCGCTTCGCGTGCTGTCGCCGCTGGCGTCGACTGCGACGGGTGAATGTTATCCGAATAGCGAATCGGCCCCATCTCTCTTCTTGCCAATCACGCGAACACGTCTTTCGTGCTCTAGTCAAAAGAACAATAATCCTATGAAACAGCTCAAAACTTCTCTACTGCTAGCAGCAGCATTATCCCTCGCTACGGCTTCAGCTTATGCGCAGGCAGCCAAAAGCTCTCCTGCGGCCGGCGCGTCCGCGTCACCGTCAACTCCAGCTACTATCGCGTCAGCGATCGACCGCGAGATCAGTATTGTTGAGAAAGAAGTCGTCGGCGCGGCCGAGGCGATGCCGGAGGACAAGTTCGGTTTTTCTCCGGAGAAACTGAACCTACCTGGCAGCGACTACAAAGGTGTGCGCACGTTTGCTGACCAACTCAAGCATATCGCCGCTTCCAACTATCTCATTTGGTCGCCGATCACAGGCGAGAAACCACCTGACACGGCGAACAATGAGAAGGGGCCGGAGAACATGAAGTCCAAGGCCGACATTATTAAGTATCTGAAAGATTCTTTTGCTTTTGGCCACAAGGCTGTAGCCACGCTGAACGACTCGAACCTGGTGCAACCGATTACCACGAGCAGTGGCAGGCCGACCACGCGCCTGTTTCAGGCAACGTTTGCCGCAGCTCATTGCTTCGATCACTACGGCCAGATGATCGAGTATCTGCGCATGAACGGTATCGTGCC
>JBEDUS010000159.1:0-12044 GCA_040414975.1 Candidatus Udaeobacter sp. | reverse complement strand
CTGTTGTTTCGCCCGTCGCTACGACTCTTTGAAATCGCCCTTGTGCTCGTGCGTTTCGATCACATTTACGAAGTCCTCCTGCAGTCCCCAACTTTAGTGAGAGAGCGCCCCACGACGTGCGTCACGGCTCCGGCGGGGGTAGGCCAAGCTTCGAAGCCCTGCGCCTGTCGGAAGCATGCTTTTTTTATGCCGCTCTCGCGCGCATAGGCGATTGTAGCGAAAGACCGTGCCAGAGGTGCATTCATGGAGCGCAGTGCACCAGCGTTCGCCGCGAAAATCGAGCAAAAGCACGTCAGTGGAAAATGGCGGATTTCAGTGCATTTGTTATGCCTAATTGTTATGCTTTTATGGGCTGTAAAACGTAAGTTCATGAACATCAATGCACCGGAGATGGAGGGATTCGAATAGCCAGTTCGCGCTTCCTGTTTGTAAGTGAACAGCTGCTCCAGCGCCGACATCCAGAACCGTAATCTTTGCAACGAGCTTTTCGGGCCAATGTGGATGTTCGACGTAAAAATGGCCTCCCCGCACATGCGCTAGGAATTGCACGATTCCGATCACAAGCTTTGCCAAAAGCCAGTTGGCATTATTGAAAATCACCGCAAACCCTGGCATAAGTGGCGTTGAAATCAGGGAAAGAAGGGCGATCGCTAGAATGAAAAACGCAATCGGCACCACGATCAGGTTCGCCACCAAAGAGATCGGTGTGACGATGTGAAAATACCAAAGCACCAGCGCCAACGAACCGATCCATGCCGCGAGAGAAACACCGCTTCCGCGGCAAAGCCAGTCGAAGCCGGCATGCATCCAACGTCGCGGGGAAGGGGAAAGGCGCCTGCAATGATAATTCCTATTGCAGCCATCAGCGACAAACCAACAAATGGCTGACGTGGTGCGTTCAGGAATTTCATCCATCGGCTTTTCGCTTATCCGGCCTTGGCAGCGCAAGCCGCAAACGTTTCCCGGCTACATTTTAATACGAAAGCCGCGCGAGCACCGCCGTACTGCCAAACGCAAGCGCCTTACGTTCTCTGTTAAGAACTGCCACGTCGCGGAGCGCAGGTCGCCACGGCGACTTCTGGTGCTTTTGATAATCCACAAAAACAATCAGTTCGGTCTTCGCGTTTGGAATCGCGGACCCGGCACGAGGACCACGGGTCGAGTGCTACGCTTGAGCACGCCTTTACTGGCACTTCCTACCAGCAAGTTATACATGGCGCCGCGCCCATGTGTGCCCATCACAATCAGGTCAGCCTTTAGCTCATTTGCCTGATTCAAAATCTCATCGGCCACTGTGCCAGTCGGCTCATGTAAACTGACCTTGGTACCGTCGTGACCTATTTCTTCCTGCCATTTGGCGAGCTTCGACGTCTGACCTTCGTTGGCTGGGGTTGTTTCCGGCATTGGTTCAAAGCCCGGGACTGGCACGCCCGCCATTGGTGCAAGCTCGGCCATCCCTGCCAGGCCATAGCCGAGTGTGCCCGGTGTTGGCGCCGCTGTGAGTTCTTTTACGTGAACCAGATGGATCTCCGCACTAAAAGCCTTAGCCAGTTGTCGGGCCAGATTGATCACCGACGGTGTCACGTCGGAAAAATCGACTGGAACAAGAATGCTCTTCATGCTGTGGCTTCGAGCTTAGCTGCCGCATTGCGTAATCTCAAGGTTGTGACGGAGGGTAATCTCGTCTACGTGATCTCCTTGCGGTAGGCGGGGCACGATTGCCTGCATCACTGACGCGCAGTAATTTCCCTAGTGCAGGATCTTTTCCAGAACGAGGAAGATCTCGAAGTTGAGCGGTCCGATAGCGCGCCGCTTGCTACGCGCATGCGACCGCGCTCGCTCGATGAACTCGTCGGCCAGGAGCACATTTTGGCGCCTGGCAAACTGTTGCGCCGCGCCATCGAAGCCGATCGATTGCCTTCGGTGATCTTCTCCGGGCCGCCCGGCAGCGGCAAGACCACACTTGCCCGAATCATCGCGGAGATGACGCACGCAAAATTCGTCCGGATCAGCGGTGTAGAAAGCAATGTCGCCGAGATGCGCCGCGTTATCGCTGCAGCCGCGAATCGCCTGCACACGTCCGGGCGAAAGACGATCCTGTTCGTTGATGAAATCCATCATTTCAACAAAGCACAACAAGACATTCTCTTGCCCGATGTTGAAGCAGGGACTCTTCGCCTGATCGGCGCGACTACCTACAATCCGTTCTTCTATGTGAACAGCGCGCTCGTGTCGCGGTCGCAGGTTTTTCGACTTGAGCCGCTCACAGGCGATCAACTCGAACTGTTAATCGATCGGGCATTGGCCGACAAAGCGCGCGGACTTGGAAATTACAATGTGAAGATGGACAAGGCCGCGCGGCGGCATCTCGCGAAGCTCAGCGACGGCGACGCGCGCAAGTGTCTGAATGCACTTGAAATTGGAGTGCTGACCACGCCGCCTGTAGCCGACCGCGCCGACGCCGGAATCTCCAAGCATGAAAAACAGCGTGGCGAGGCCAGGGTCAACGCTCCCGGCTACAGCAGCACAGGCATCATCCATTTTACGCTTCGGGTAGCCGAAGAAAGCATTCAACAAAAAGCAGTCGTGTACGATCGCGCTGGCGACGCGCATTACGACACGATCAGCGCGTTCATCAAAAGCATGCGCGCATCGGACGAAAAGGGTGCGATGTATTGGCTCGCGAAAATGCTGCATGCTGGCGAGGATTTCCGGTTTATCGCACGGCGCATCGTCATTTTCGCCAGCGAAGACATTGGTCTTGCCGACCCGGAAGCGCTGCAGCTCGCGATCGCGACACAACAAGCGGTTGAATTTGTCGGCATGCCCGAAGCTCGAATTCCTCTCGCGCATGCCACTGTTTACATGTGCCGTGCCGCGAAAAGTCGGGAAGCGTACGATGAGCTGAATGCCGCGAGCGAACAGGTCGAAATGGAGCAGACCAAACGTGTGCCTGAGCATCTCAAGAACAAACATTTTCCGGTAAACCCTGAAAGCTAACCTCGAATGCGCACGAATGGAGACTATTCGGAAGGCTCGAAATTTGTGTTCATTTGTATCGATTAGTGGTTACAGAATCGTGCGTGTAGCCAAGGCCTCCCAAACCAAATTACAACCTTCGTTTTCTCCGCTGCTTTCTGTAGAAGTCTCTTCGGTCATGCATCAATCAATGGAGAAGGCCACAGTTGGAGGACCGGTATCGCGTTTTCTGCGATTGATTCGTTTCTCACACACAATTTTCGCGCTGCCATTTGCGCTCGGGGCGCTCGTTGTGGCCGCGAACGGGTGGCCGTCGTTGAGAATTTTGGTTTTGGTTGTCGTCTGCATGGTGTTCGCGCGTACTGCGGCCATGCTCTTCAATCGATTGGTTGATTGGTCGCTCGACCAGCGGAACCCACGCACCGCTTCGCGGCATCTGCTTGTCTCGAAGTCGAGGGCCATTGTGTTTTTTGCAATTAGTTCTTGCGGCTTTCTCCTGACGGCGGCGGCAATCAATCGATTGACCTTGATCCTCGCGCCAGTCGCTTTGGCGCTAATTTTCTTCTACTCACTCACAAAACGGTTCACGAGTGCAACGCATTTTTTTCTTGGCTTGGCGTTGGCCATCGCACCAGTCGGCGCATGGATCTCACAAACTGGACGCATCGACCTGGCTCCGGTTGTGCTTGCGCTCGGTGTAATTTGCTGGGTCGCCGGGTTCGATCTCATTTATGCCACGCAGGATTACGATTTTGATCGGCGCGAAGGTATTCGGTCGCTTGTTGTGAAATTCGGGATCCCGCGCAGTCTTCGCCTGGCGGAGTTATTGCATATGCTGACATTTGGGGCGCTGGTCGCTTTCGGTGCGGTTGCCCAGCTTGGCGCGCTCTATTACTGGTCGATGCCCTTGATCGCTGCAGCGCTTTTTTACGAACACAGAACCAAGAACCTCGATCTGACCGGGATCAATCGTGCTTTTTTCCAAAGCAACGCGTTTGTCAGCGCCGTTTTCTTAATCGCTGTCTGTGTGGACCGGTTCACGAGGTAGCGGCGATTTGAGCCTCGGTTCACATCGCGTTTAACATAGCCACGCGGCGCTCGTGCCGGCCGCCATCGAAGCCTGTTTCCAGCCAGATTTGGACAATTTTCAGGGCCAGGTCCTCCGGGATCAGGCGTTCGCCGAGAGAAAGCACGTTGGCGTCATTGTGTTGCCTTGAAAGACGCGCCGACTCTTCGCTCCAGCAAAGCGCACAACGCACGCCGTGGACTTTGTTGGCGACCATCGCTTCACCGTTCCCCGAACCGCCGAAGACGATCCCGCGTTCGCAATCGCCGCGAGCAACGGCTTCTGCCGCCGGCCGAATGAAAAGCGGATAGTCCACCGGGTCTTCGCTGAATGTGCCGCAGTCTTTTACTTCGTGACCGAGCGAGCCCAGCAATTCCTTTACCTTTTCCTTGTAGCGAAAGGCCGCGTGGTCTGAGCCTAGGGAAATTTTCATAGTTGTGTCATTCCGAACGCAATCGAGGAATCTCTAATTAGTAATCGAGTCGTGTCGCCGGGAAAAGACTATAACAATCCCGCCGGAGGGGGAGACTTCGCTCAACATGATAATGGTTACCCGCCGTGCAATTTCGCCAGTTCATTCCAGATTTCGCGCTCGCGTTCGCTCAGTTTCTTCGGCACGTTGATCTGAACTTCAACGTAAAGATCTCCACGCTTTCCTGAGACTCCCGGTAAACCCCGTTCCCGGAGGCGAAACCGCTGACCACCCTGTGTGCCTGGTGGAACTTTCAGGCGCACCTTTCCCTCGAGCGTTGGCACAAGCAATTCGCTGCCAAGCACGGCCCGCCACGGTTCGATCTTTACTTCGTGAATCAAATCGCTGCCCTCGACCGAAAAATCGGGATGACGTGCAAGCCGGACGCGCAGGAACAGATCGCCGCTTTTTCCGCCCCGTACGCCAGCTTCACCCTGGCCAGCGAGGCGGATTCGTTGGCCCTCACGAACGCCACGTGGGATTTTGACCTGATAATTTTCAACCTTGTTTGATCCGGCCCGGCGCAGGGAGACCGTCCGCGTCGATCCATTCAACGCTTCTTCCAGTGTAACCATGATGTCGGCCTCGACGTCGGCACCGCGTTCCGCCGTTGCCTGACGTCCTCCAAATCCCCCGAATGCCGAGCGGCCGCGGCCGCCGCCAAAAAATGCTTCGAAGAAGTCGCTGAATCCGGTGCCGCCAAATTCAAATTGAACTCCGCCGCCATCGCCGCCCCATTGATAATATCCGCCCGGCTGTTGTTGTGCCCCCCACTGGTAGCCAGGCGGCGGCTGGAATCCGCCGGGCTGGTTCCAATCTGCGCCGAGTTGATCGTACTTCTTTCGTTTCTCTGGGTCGCCTAATACTTCGTAGGCTTCGTTGATCTCCTTAAATTTCTCTTCAGCGACCTTCTTGTCCTTGGCGACATCGGGGTGATGTTTGCGCGCCAGCTTGCGAAAGGCGCTCCGAATCTCGTCTTCGGTCGCCGTCTTCGGCACGCCGAGCGTCTCGTAATAGTCTCGGAATTGTACGGGCATTCGGCTTCAAGCTTGTGCCTCGGCTCGATTCGCGCAACTTTTTGAGTGATGCGCGAGCTGGGCAAATTCGTCGCCATTGTTGGTGTGATCATCGCGCTCGTGGGGTTGGTGATGTGGGGCGGGTTTGCGCCGAAATGGCTGGGACGATTACCTGGGGACATCCGGATCGAGCGCGAACATTCTGCTTTTTATTTTCCGATCGTCACCTGCATCATATTGAGCATTCTTTTGAGCTTGCTGCTCTCGATCTTCCGCCGCTAGATGGACCGGCTTCTCTGAAGACGATGGCAAACGATTCGCCGAAGGCGCAAGATTCCCGCATCATGGCCAGATCAAGTCGGCATGTAGCGCTCGACCGGCATGTTGCTCAACTGCTGCGCTGCAGTCGCTGCCCCCGAATGAAATCGACCCCAGTTTCTGGCGGCGCGATCATGAGCGACGTAATGATCATTGGTCAGGCGCCGGGTCCGCGAGAACCGGTTTTGCAGCGACCGTTTGCGCATACCGCCGGCAAGACGCTTTTCCGCTGGTTCGAAGAATCCTGCGGGATGAATGAAGCTGCGGTTCGATCGAAAATTTATTTCGCGGCAGTCTGTCGCTGTTTTCCTGGGAAAAATTCTGGCGGCACCGACCGCGTTCCCGCACCGGATGAAATCCGTAATTGTTCTTCCTGGATGGATGATGAAATCGAAATTCTGCGACCACGTCTTGTTATCCCTGTGGGCCGACTGGCTATCATTCAATTCATTGACTGCGCGAGACTGGAAAAAGTGATCGGCCGGAGATTTCGTGTTGAGCGCGCAGGACACCGCTTCGACCTGATTCCCCTTCCGCATCCCTCGGGCGCGTCGCCGTGGCACAAGGTAGCGCCGGGAAAACAGTTACTGGAACGCGCGCTCAAACTGATCTCGTCCTATGCAGCTGTTGCGGCGAAGGCGGCGAGCAAGAGCTAGACGATTGCAGAGATTGCTTGGGGCTGATTTAGTGCCGATCTGAAATTTATGGCGGAAGCTCGAAAGCCCAATTTGGTTCTTTTTCTTCCTGACCAACAGAGAGCGGATACGATCGCGTGCTACGGAGGCGTAAAGGTGCACGCACCTAACCTGAATAAACTTGCCTCTGAATCAGTGATCTTCGAGCGAACGTACGTCACTCATCCCGTTTGCACACCGTCGCGCTCGTCGCTCATGACCGGAACGTGGCCGCATTTCAATGGCTGCACGCGAAACAGCGTGCCACTCGATCCACGCTTTGGTGTTTTCCCTGAACTGATGAAGGACAGGGATTATCGCACCGCCTACGTTGGGAAGTGGCATCTCGGAGAGGAAGGCCCGATTGGACGAGGGTTTGAGCAATGGATTTCCACCGACGACCACGGTGATTACACAAATTTCCTCGTTTCAAAGGGGATTACGCCTGACAAACAGAACGGACGCTTTTCAGAAGTAGCCATCAGTAACCTGCCTGTCGAACTGTCCCGGCCAAAGTTTCTCGAGAGACACGCGCGCGAATTCATCGAAAAACACCGTCGTGATCCCTTCATCCTCGTTGTTGGTTTTGTGGAACCGCATTCACCGTATAACGGCCCGCTCAACAATGAGCATCCGCTTGATGATACGGACCTCGATGCGACGGCCACGCTCCCTGAAACGGAAGATATCCCGCTACGCTACCGTTTGATGCGAGAATGGCAGCAAGCGGAAGCAATATTGGATCGAGAGCGACTGCCCATTCAGTTGTTTTTCGGCGTCACCCCTGAGGAATACCGGAGTATCAAGCAGCGTTATCTCGGCCTGGTTACATTGGTGGATCAAAGCATTGGCGCTATCCTCGCCTGTCTTGAACGATGTGGTATAACGGACAACACAATTGTTGTGCACACGAGCGATCACGGTGACAGCCTGGGCGCGCATCATCTCTTCGGGAAGGAAACAATGTTCGAAGAAGCCGCGCGCGTTCCTTTCTTGGTTCGGCTGCCTGGTCAAACGCGCTCCAAGACTGTTCCGCTCCCAGTCAGCCACATCGATTTTGTGCCGACGTTGCTTGATCTTCTCGGCCAGCCTAATCATCCGCAGTGCACCGGCAAAAGTCTGCTGCCGGTAATCACCGAAGAGGTAGCGCCGCCCCAAAACGTGTTTCTCGAATGGGCGCCAAATCGGACGAAGATAATGAAGGGCACCAAATTGGCTCGGCGACGCATGGTCAAGGGCGCCGTGGAGGAATCTACAAGGGCGATTGTTACACCCGATGGCTGGAAGCTTTGTCTGCGCGATAAGGATTTGAATGAGTTGTATAACCTGAAAGACGATCCGTTCGAGACCCGCAATCTTTATTCGGATCGACAGTTTGCTTCGGTCATTTCGCGCTACGCGAGCGAAATTCACGCCTGGCAAGAGGCCTCAAACGACCGGCTGAAAATCTGAACGCGGGCGTTGTTGCTCCGGCTCAAAAACGGTAGCCGTGCAGTTCGATTTCTTTTGCAAATGCCTTCTCTACAATGAGCCGCTGCTTATCGTTGAAGACTTCTTGATACAGTCTTCGATCGGTCCGGTATTCCGATTTTGCTGTAACACCAAGTGTTCCGTGGAAGGGAATGTTCAATTGCGCGAAGACTTCGCTCAGTTCGCGCCCCAGGTTCTCATAGCGCAGAATGCGATCGACGATGACTTTTCTTCCTGAACGGTCTGTGTATCGAAAGAAGTTAATGGGGAATCTGCCGCGAGCGAGATATTCATCGAGTGAAAGAGAACCGTCTTCACGAGCAGCATGCATGTGGTAATGTGACAAAACTTTGTCCCATGGATTTCGTTCGACGCAAAACTTGAAATAACTATTCCAAACGTCGCGAGGAACTCGCTTTTGTACCTCAACTGCCGGCATGTGGCGGTAAAACTTCTCGCGCCTGGTAATTGAATGTCGTAGCGCGGAGAACATCTTGCCCGGTCTTTCGATGATCTCAGGAATCGGGTTGATGAATCCGAGGTAATTGCGCGGTTGATGTCCCTCGATGGGCGGCTCAATCGGGGTCAGGATATCGTTAGGCCCGCAGTGTTTTGAAAGGAAGACCTCGATACTCGTGCCAGCGGTCTTTGCCGTCTTGATAAAGATGAATTTGTATTTGTGGGAGAAAATCATGGAGCGTCGCCGTTTCCCGCCAGCAACAGGTCGCACGACTGGTAAATAACCGCCAGTATTCGCCTAAGTCGGCAACGCGCCGTAAATAATCATAATTGCCGTTCGATGATTTCTTTTCAGAAACGCTTTCTTTTCGTTCACATTCCAAAGACGGCCGGTAATTCGATCCAGAGCGTCCTGCGCGATTATTCTGAGGATGAGTTAGTGGCTTTGCGGAGTGAACAGGACGGCGTCGAGCGTTTCGGGCTGCGCAACCCGAAGTACAAAATCAAGAAACATTCGACCCTAAGTGAGTATCGTGATGCCCTTGGAGAAACGCAGCTTGGCCAACTCTACAAGTTCACCTGCGTACGCAATCCATGGGACCGGATGGTTTCGTATTATTTCACGCCGACCCAAAATCCAGCTATGTGGGGCCGGAAGAAATTCAAAAAGGTTATTGTTAAAGCCGTGCCAGTCGCGGACTACCTCAGCCTGGTTAAGGGCGAAGAAGATCCATTCGCCAACGTTAATTACATCATGCGTTTCGAGAATCTGGGAGACGACTTTCGCATCGTCTGTGCCGCGCTAGGCATTTCGCCAGCGGCCTTGCCACAGTATAACCGCTCCAACCGTGAACATTATTCGCGGTACTATGATGACGAGCTTCGCGAATTGGTGCGTACACGGTTCGCGGCGGAGATCGAACGTTTTGGCTATACGTTTGAATCGCAATAAGAGCTACAGTTTTCCAAGCATCACGTATTCACCGTCTGGATGGCGAAACCATTCGGGCAGCTCAATCCCCGCAGCGACCATGCTTTCGTAGCAGTTTTGCGTGATCACACCCCGCCGGGTGCTTTCCCCAAATACTGCGAAATTTTCCCTCGTCACAAATAGCCGGTGCTCAGTCAGCTTTGAAACGTCGTTTTTCAGTTCGTCCATCGCTTTTGCGCTCGGTATGTGGTCCGGCAAATGGGTGAATAGGTACCGAAGTACTTTGGCGCGCAGCATCTGATGAATCCAAATTTGGAACCAGGCTTTTCGCTCCAAATAAATATCGCCAAATGGGTTCTTAATTTTCCGCGGGTAGAGAGCTAGTTTGGGGTTATTCAGTGTTGCCCGGCACCGGCAGAATAAAAGACCGTCGACTTCCGGCGAACGCATGGCATGAGAAGTCACGCTCGCGATTTTATCGGTGATAAGTTGGGCGGGGTATTTGTCATCAATGCACCAGTAAATCCATTCTTCATCGTCTATCTCCGCTAACAAGTGTAAGACAGTCCTCTTAATATCCGAGGGAGATGTGACATATTTGACCCGTCCGGTATCGGTACCGCCAAGCTCCTGGTAGGGAACATGAAAAACGAACGGATGATCAGGCCATAACCGGTCATATTGAAAAATCATATGTTCTGTGATCGCTCGATAGCGATCGCACGTGAGCACGATCGCTTTAATTTTATCCGGCGAACTCATAGCCAAACCGTTCGATATCGACCTTGAACTTGTTCGCGATGATGTCTCTGGTTCGAGGTGTATAATAGTCAGCGTACTGTCGTGCCCGCGGGTTTTCTCTTCGATGCGGCAGGTTCTCGCTTACGCCGAGTTTCTTCGCTACAAAAGCCCAGTCTTCGTCCAAGCGTTCGAATTTTCCGATAAAATCGGCAAGCATGTTTCCATTGGGGTCGACGAACCAATCCAGTTGGTAACGGTGAGGGGCTGAGTGAACGCAGGTGGCGCTGCTGTATTGAATCCAATCGACAAATTCGTCGAACGTCATTTTATCTCTTAGCTGCAGCGCCTCGGTCCGCTCATATAGAGAAACGACGCGGTCCCACGGATTGCGAACGAATCCGAATTTGAAATAGGTCTCGAATTGTTTGTGCCCAATTTCTTTCCGGCGCTCTTCCGGAAGCAACAAATACAAAGACGCCAGAATCCGGTTTTTTCTCCCGCCGTAGCGCGTCCAATGCGTCTCCATTTGATTTTTGATCTGCCAGAGATTCAGATGTGGTCTCCATGCCTTGCCGAGAATCGCCCGAATGCTGGTCGAGCCAGTCTTCGGTACTTCTACGAAAATGCACTTGTAATGATGAGAGATCATGGGTCAGCGGCGTGTCATTGTACATTGAAAAATCTCGCAGGCATTAGAAAGTGATGCTCCGCGCAGGGCCAGTAGCTCAACCGGTGGAGCAACCCGAAGCGCTTTCGGGGTTGGTTCCGGATTGAAAAATCATAGAGCTATTACAAACTGAATCTCCACGGGTCGGTAGCTCAATCGGTAGAGCAGCGCCCTTTTAAGGCGTTGGTTCCGGGTTCGAGTCCCGGCCGACCCAAACCCTCTTAAACGACGATTTACCTATGAAAATAGGTAATTTGGCGAATTCGCAACGAAACGCACCAAGATGCACGAAAACACCATTTATTCGTCAAGTATTCGTCAAGCCATTCACGAAGCAGCTGCAGTTAGGTCGCGTGATGCGGCCGTTGTCCGGGCTCTTGGACGGTTTAATTAGGTCAAATGACCGAATTAACGCAATCGCGCGTAGTGCAAAGCCGATCGCCACTGTGCTCGACTTTGTGGGCAATAGCGGCCGGCACAAGCTGATCATGGCGGTGGACATTTTTGGCGGGGAGATCAATAAACGTACGCGCGAACGCGCGTCGGCTTACCGTCCATCCCGATGCAAAGCGAGTAAGCGCTTACGATTGCGTCGGTGACAACTAATTGCCACTGGATGGTCGTGCATTTATCTTGCGCGTAAACGCGTCCAAGGCGTCGTCGTCCGCTTGGCGACGTGCTTGTTCCTCGGGTGTTGGCGGCTGCAAGTTGGCTATGTTCACCTGTATGCTTGGCGCCTGACCGGTTAACCCGAGTATCTTGTCTACGGCGATCCCGGTTCCGATCGCTGCATCACGCAGACTCGCCGTGCTAATCGTCTCCTCCATGCGCGCGGCACCCAACTCCGCAACGTTACCCAGGATCCCGACGATGCTCTTTTTTCGTGCGGTTATTTCCGTGGCCTCCCGACGCATCACAGCCCGAACGGTTTCTCTGGTGACGCGACACAATTTGCAAATCTTGTTCGACGACAATCCTTCACCTAGTAAGCGCACTACCTGGCGGTAGATCTTAGGCCGTTCACGCAACAGCCGTTCGCCGGTGTATCGCGGCCGAGCTTTGTGCGTTTTTGATAGCGTCTGGCCGTTATGTTGCTCGATCATGTTCTGGTGAACATATACGCTCGCCTGAAAGTAATTTCAAGGGTCAACTCGTGTGACAATTTATTGAAGTCAGACCATTCCGAAACGGCTGGGAAGTGTTTGAGAATGGGAGAGCTTCGGAGATAAGATCGAGTCCGCGATTTTGGCT
>JBEDUS010000158.1:0-7506 GCA_040414975.1 Candidatus Udaeobacter sp. | reverse complement strand
GCCAGCAGAGGGCGGCGTGCCGAAACGTCTGACAACCACGGCCACACTTGGGCGGGACGACATTTCCGATCGCATGGGTCCCAACAACATTGTGATGACGTGGGAAAATACCAAGCCGCTGGTAGTCTTCCGGTCGCGCAAGACGTCGTTCAACGATTTCATCGGCTCGCTATTTTCCGTAGGGCTGGACGCGGAATTGCCGCAGCAACTGCCCGTGCCGCGCGGAGGTTTCGTTTCGTTTTCCCCGGACGATTCCAAGATGGCTTATAACCAAGTGTTCCGGGAATTCCGCACTTGGAAACATTATCGCGGCGGCATGGCGGACGACATTTGGATTTATGACTTCAAAACCGGCACAACCGAAAATCTGACGAACAATCCGGCGCAGGACATCTGCCCAATGTGGGGACCGGATAACAAAATCTATTTCATCTCCGATCGCGACAACCGCATGAATTTGTTCGTTATCGATTTAGCGACGAAGGAAACGAAACAACTCACGCACTTCACAGACTACGACGTCAAGTTCCCGTCGATCGGGAAAGACTCGATCGTGTTCGAGCAAGCAGGGTACATCTGGCGTTACGATCTGGCGAGCGGTCAGGCGACACCGTTGCCTATCGAGATCAAGGAAGATTTCGCCATTGGCCGCGGCGCGCTGGTCGACGCATCCAAACATATCGAATCGGTGAATCTCGCGCCGGATGGCGAACGCACCATTGTGGTAGCTCGCGGGGATCTTTTTTCCGTGCCCGCCAAGAACGGTACATCACGCAATCTGACGAAAAGTTCCGGCGCTCATGAACGCGACGCGGTTTGGTCGCCGGACGGCAAATGGATCGCCTATAACTCGGACGTGACCGGCGAGAACGAATTGTATGTGCGGTCGCAGGACGGCAAAGGCGAGCCGCAAGAGATCACAAGCGGCGCTGACACCTACTACTACGCGGTGAAATGGTCGCCCGACAGCAAGAAACTGCTCTGGAGCGATCGGTTGCAGCGATTGCGCTATGTCGATGTGACAACCAAAGCGGTCACACAGGTCGATCAGGACAAATTCGGCGAAATCGAAAACTATAACTGGTCGCCGGACAGTCAGTGGATCACCTGGGCGCGACCCGAGGAGAATGAAATGCCCCGCGTCCATCTCTATTCTGTGGCGAATAAGCAACAGACCGCTGTGACAGATAGTTGGTACGGCTCCGGTGAAGCAGTATTCAGCGATGATGGAAAATATTTGCTCCTTAGTTCTGCGCGCGATTTCAAACCGACGTTTGGCGATGAAGAATTTGCGAACGTCTACCAGGACATGGAGCGCGTCTATCTCGTCACGCTCGCAAAGGAGACGGCAAACCCGCTCGCACCGAAGAGCGATGAAGTCGGTAAAGCGGAGGAAAAACGCAAAAAGGAAAAGGCAAAGTTAGCTGAAGAGAAAAAGCCCGGAGAAACGCCGGGCGGGAAAAAACCCGAAGAAAAACAGAAGAAGCCAGTGGTCGTAAAAGTGGATACAGACGGAATTCAGAACCGCATCCTTGGCCTGCAAATTACTGCTGGAAATTATCGCAACATCCGGATGCTTGACGATGGTCGGATTTTCTATCTGCGCCGCACATCAGCCGATGAAGTAGGTGAAGAAGAAGAAGAGTTGTTCGGCGAGAAAGACAGGAAATCGCACCTTTGCGTTTACAACGTGGACGACCGCAAGGAGACCGTGCTCGGGGACGCCAACAATTACCAGATCACTTTCGACGGCAAAAAGATGCTGGTGAAGATCAAAAAAGATTACGCCATCATTGATGTGCCGAAAGACAAGCTCGAGACGAAAGACCACGAGCACAAGATCCAGGGTCTCGATACACAGTTGGATCGACATGCCGAATGGAAGCAAATCTACTTCGAGTGCTGGCGCCAAATGCGCGATTTCTTCTTTTCGCCCACAATGAATGGCGTCGATTGGAAAGCGATGCGCGACAAATACGCCGCGTTGCTACCGTTCGTGAACCATCGCAACGATCTCACCTATTTGCTAGGCGAGCTCGTCGCTGAAATTAACAACAGCCACACCTATGTCGGCGGTGGCGAGCGACCCGAGACGCCGCGCATCAAACTCGGCCTGCTCGGCGCGGAACTTTCGCGCGACCCGGCGACGCGCGCATATCGCATCGACCGTATTTTGCCCGGTGAAAATTGGAACAAACACACGCGCTCGCCGCTTACCGACGTGGGCGTGAATGTGAAACCGGGTGATTACATCCTGGCAATTAACAACACGCCGGTCGCTAGCCTGCCAAATCTTTACGACGCGCTCATCGGCACTGCGGACAAGCAGGTGATCCTGCGGGTGAACTCCAAACCAACCGACGCAGGCGCGCGCGATGTGACCGTTGTGCCCATCGATGACGAAGCGCCGCTCTATTACCTCGACTGGGTGCAAAAGAACATCGATTACGTAAACAAGAAAACCGGAGGCGAAGTTGGGTATCTGCATATCCCCGACATGGGCCGGCCCGGCCTCGACGAGTTCACAAAACTTTACTTCCCTCAAATCCGCAAACACGGGCTCATCGTCGACGTTCGCGGCAACGGGGGCGGCTTTGTTTCGCCGCTTGTGATCGAGCGATTGCGGCGCGCACTGGTGATGATAGACATCGCGCGCAATGGGATGCCAACGGTCAACCCGCCGCAGACGTTCGTGGGCCCGATGGTCACGCTGATAAACGAATTCTCCGCGTCCGACGGCGATATTTTTCCGTATCGCTTTAAGACGCTTGGGCTTGGCAAGCTGATCGGGAAACGCACATGGGGTGGCGTTATCGGTATTCGCGATTCACTGCCGCTTGTCGATGGCGGCCAGTTTTTCAAACCGGAATTCGCTCCGTACTCAAAAGACGGCAAACAATGGATCATCGAAGGTCACGGCGTCGATCCCGACATCGTGGTGGATAACGATCCTGGGAAAGAATTCAAAGGCGAAGACCACCAACTCGACCGTGCAATTCAGGAGGTCCAGGAACAACTTAAGACAAAACGCTACATTCTCCCGACACCCCCGCCCTGGCCTAATCGAAATCCTACCAGCTGAGCTTGGGGTTTTTAGTTTTTAACAAGCAGCGCTATCCAGGTTCGCGTGTAGCACACGCGCCATTGCGCACAGAAGCGAAATCTTGCAGCAAGGATTTCTCTTCATGTCCGGTACGGAAATCCGAAAAACGGAGAGGATTTACGCCTATGAATGAGCAAGGTCTGATGCATAGTTTCCCTCACAGTATGGAATCGGTTTCCGGCGCTCGCTTAGTCAACATAAAGCGGCGCGATTAGCCGCATGGAACGAGCTTTTACCAACCGAATCGAAGCGGGGCGACAGCTCGCGGAGACGCTGCAGAAATACGCCGGTCGCGACGACGTGATCGTGCTCGGTTTACCTCGCGGCGGTGTGCCTGTTGCCAACGAAGTTGCGAAGCGCCTGCGTGCGCCACTCGACGTTTTTATAGTGCGCAAGCTTGGCGTGCCTGGTTTTGAAGAACTGGCCGCCGGAGCAATCGCTTCAGGCGGCGTGCGTGTTTTGAACGAAGATGTCATGCGCGCCATCCCGCACGCTGATCAAGCTATCGAAGCCTTAACCGCGCGGGAAACAGTAGAGCTGCAGCGGCGTGAACAGATCTATCGCGACGGACGTCCGGCCCCGGAACTAAGGGATCGGATTGCCATTTTAGTGGATGATGGATTGGCCACAGGCGCGACGATGCGTGCTGCGGTGAAGGCACTGCGGCAGCGCGGCGCTGCAAAAATCGTCGTAGCTGTGCCGGTTGGTCCGCCGGATACCTGCCACGAGATCGAAGAGCAAGCCGATGAAACAATTTGTCTCAGCACGCCTGAATTCTTCCAGGCTGTCGGCCAGTATTACGAAGACTTCTCGCAGACAACTGATGAAGATGTGCGCGAGCTGCTTCAGCGCGCCGCGCAGGGCATATCCTAACAAAGTCGAATAAAGCCTAAACAGGTGTAAGAGATGAGCGAAGTGCAAATTCACGTTGAGCGCGAGGCTCTCTCGGGAAAATTGAATGTTCCCAAAGATGCGAGCGCCATCGTGCTATTCGCCCACGGCAGCGGGAGCAGCCGCTTCAGTCCTCGGAACCAATTTGTAGCGCGCACGCTTAACGACGCCGGACTCGCGACGTTGCTCTTTGATTTGCTTACGCGGGAGGAGGAAGCGATCGACATGCAGACTCGCGGCCTTCGGTTCGACATCCGTTTGCTCGCGGAACGCCTCGTTCACGCAACAAAATGGACAAGGCAGCAAGGACAAACGCGCGATTTACGGATTGGTTATTTTGGCTCGAGCACGGGCGGCGCGGCGGCGCTCGTGGCGGCGGCACACAATCCGCACGACGTTGGCGCCGTCGTATCCCGCGGTGGGAGGCCAGATCTGGCGGACCATGCTTTGCCAAACGTGCAGGCGCCGACTCTGCTAATTGTCGGTGGCAACGATGACGTCGTCATCGAATTAAACCAGCAGGCGCGCGACAGGATGCGTTGCGAAGTGAAGCTTGAGATCATCCCGGACGCGACCCATCTCTTCGAGGAACCGGGCACACTGGAGAAGGTCGCAAAACTCGCGAGCGACTGGTTTGCCAAGCACATCAGTGAAAAATCGGCGCACTGATTATCATTCCGAGCAGAGCGAGGAACATCACAGTCGAAGCACTTGTGACACCGGGTAGCTTATGGATGCGGCATCCAGCGACCGCCTACAATAAGATAGGTTTTTATTTGCCAGCGCCTTTATAGGTCACCACGCGTCCCCAAAGACTTTTCGTTCCCCAGATACCAGCACGCAGACATTCCAATTGCACGATCTGGCTGTGATCGACAAACAGGTTCACGTCGACGCCATAATTTTTGATGTACCACGCGAACACATCGGGATCGGCGGCCTCAAACATGAGCTTTTCCATCCCCAGCTCGTCGATGAATTTCGCCGGCACATCTGTGCGCCATGGGTCGACGTTCTCGGTTATACCTTCGCTTTCGATCATAATAATCTCCGCTCCGGCATCGAGAAATCGGTTTGCCTGTGCGATTGCCCAGCTCGGATCGCGCGTGCCTTCCGCCTTTAACTCTGCCACCGCAGTCGCGCCACCAGCGCCGAATTGAATCCCGACTTCTGGTTTCGGCTTTAATCCGGATTTGCGCACCAATTCGATAAGCCGCAGCCAGTCATCCGTCGGAATCGAGACGAACCCAGCTGAGATCTCGATGATATCGAATCCGAGCTTTTTGCATTCGGCGACATACTGCCGCACGGCGTCCTCGCCTTGCACGAGCACGTGTTCGATGAATCCGCCGGTTGAAACACGGACGTCATGTTTATGGCAAAGCTCGATGATGTCTCGCACCGCCCGTTCTGGCATGAGCGTAAACGAGCCGCCGGCAAACTTCAGCGAATCGATGTAGAAGCTCATCGTTTCGAATAAATCTTCGAGGTGTCGCCGCCCGTAGGCCGAATAATACGGCCCACGAATCTCGGTTAAGCCGCGCTTCCGCGGTTTGCCTTCCCGCTCATTGATTCGCAGAAACGGAAAACTCCGTTGCGACTTTTTGGGCTTCATTAGCTCTCTATTAAGGAACGGAAAGCAATGCACTAGTGGCCGCCTGGGTAGCCAACTTGCGCCAGGAGCTTAGATTGCAGATCGGATGGTGAATGCTCCGTACCGCAATTTCTCTGCCCTAACGATCGACCTTTACGAGGTGACGATGGCATGCGGCTATTGGAAGGCTGGTGTCAGCGATGATGAGGCCGCATTCCACGTCACTTTTCGCGAAAATCCGTTCGGCGGGGAATTCACCGTCGCGTGCGGGCTGCGGACGGCCATCGATTTCGTACGCGAATTCCATTTCGATGAAATAAAAATCGATTACCTAGCGTCTCAGCGAGGAAACGATGGCAAACCACTGTTCAGCGCCGATTTTCTCGACTACCTGCGCAGCTTGCGACTAACCTGTGAGATCGATGCAATCCCCGAGGGAACACTTGTTTTCCCAAATGAGCCGCTGATCCGGGTGTGCGGTCCAATTATCCAATGTCAGCTGTTGGAGACGACTCTGCTTAATATTCTAAATTTCGAAAGCCTGATCGCCACAAAATCGGCGCGCGTATGTCTGGCCGCTGAAAATGATCCAGTGATCGAGTTCGGTTTGCGACGCGCGCAGGGCGTTGACGGCGGCTTGACCGCGGCGCGAGCGGCTTACGTCGGCGGTTGCGTCGGTACGTCGAATCTGCAAGCCGGTCAGCGATTCGGAATACCAGTAAGCGGAACGCAGGCGCACAGTTGGATCATGTTTTTCGAGAATGAGACCGAAGCGTTTGAGGCATATGCGAAAGCGATGCCGAACAACTGCGTGTTCCTGGTGGACACCTACAACTCCCTCGAGGGCGTACGCCACGCGATCGATGTGGCCAGACAGCTGCGCAAGAATGGACACGAGATGATCGGCGTTAGATTGGATTCTGGCGATCGCGTCGCGTTGAGCATCGAGACACGTCGAATGCTTGATGAAGCCGGTTTTACAACCGCGAAAATCGTCTGCTCGGGTGATCTGGACGAACACTTCATTGCAGACATGAAACGGCGCGGCGCGAAGGTCGACATGTGGGGCGTGGGAACCAAACTCACCACCGGTCAGCCTGATGCAGCCCTGGGCGGCATTTATAAACTCGGGGCGGTGCGCCGCCCGGGTGGTCAATGGCAGTATCGCATCAAACTTTCCGATGAGCGCGCGAAGACCTCATACCCGGGCCTGTTACAGGTTCGCCGGTTCTATGAGCAAGACGGCCGGTTCGCTGCCGACGCGATTTATGAAATCCATCATCTGGTAAGCAAACCCTGTACAATTATGGATCTTCAAACCGAGCAAGAGACAGAAATTCCCGCTAATACCGAATACTCGAACTTGCTCGCCCCCATCTTCCGCAGCGGCGATCTGGTCTATAAAATGCCCGAACTTGACGCCTCACGTAAACACACGCGCCACCAACTAACCCGTCTGCCACCCAAGGTTGCGAGGCTGGATAAGCCGCGCTGTTACTCCGTCGGCTTGGAAAAGTCATTACATGAGTTGAGGTCCAACCTCATCGCACAGGCCAACGAACGACAAAAAGAGCGAAATGAAGGCACTGATTATCGTCGATCTTCAGAATGATTTTTTGCCTGGTGGCGCGTTGCCAGTCCCGCACGGTGACGAAGTCATTCCCCTCGCCAACGAACTGCAGCGGCGCTTCGAGCTGGTTCTTGCGACCAAAGATTGGCATCCGCCTAATCACGGCAGCTTCGCCCCAAATCATAAGGACAAGAAGCCCGGTGACCGGATCATACTTGACGGCATTGAACAAATTCTTTGGCCAGTGCATTGCGTTCAAAATACGCACGGCGCTGAGTTCGCTTCCTCATTCGACACAAGCCGAATCGCTCATGTGTTTCACAAGGGTGTTGAGCGAAACATTGATAG
>JBEDUS010000157.1:0-2550 GCA_040414975.1 Candidatus Udaeobacter sp. | reverse complement strand
CACAAGAAGGGGCCGTCGGCGGCAGCCACGCGCTCACGCGTCGACCGGAAATGGCCAGACAGAATATCCGCCTCGCTGACCCGATGATTGGCAAAGAAACGGTACGCCGCCTTCGTGTTTGCCCAATCCTGGCAAACGAACGGGATACTTTGCCCGACGTCGCTTCCGATCCGCTCAAGCAATGTGCGAAACCTCTTGCCAAGCCGCGCATCCATAAACTCGCACCCGGCGACTTCTCGATCAACCCACGTTGTTGAAACATCTCTGGCACGATTATCGCGAGCGCGCTGCGCAGCACCCATGGAGCACCCTCCCTCCCGAATCAGGTGCTCAGCAATGAATCACAACAGATTCTTTCGATTCAAGTTTTCACCTCGGCGGCGCCGCTCAAAAGTGGCCGGAAATGTGGGTAATTGAAAGACTTGGCGGAGGCTTACGCACCACCGTCTAAACTTCCAAACAAATAGATCGCGCCAGAAAGTACAATTGCACTTATTGGAGTTATCGAACCTAACGCTGAGTGTTGTTGAATGCAGGTGAGAAATTGCCAGACGGAAATGTGACAAAACTGCGAAGGTCCCACGTCGGCACCGCTTATTCGACTTTCGGCCTCAGCCGGTGTCTGGTACTGGACCGGTGTTCATCCCGGTGAGCGGTTTTTGGTATCTCAGGGTTCGGCCATGAAGTTCCGCAGAGATACGCCCTGGCGGTTATCGACGCTCAACCATCCGTAGCACAAGAGTCGCGGTCACCGCCCATGCATAGAAACAGGCGATAGCGAACCAAACAGTTGGACGGCGCAAAGTCAGATTGCGGACATAATCAAACAGAGTGTCAAACGGCTGGCGAACCCGGTGAGCTGAGAATTTGGGCATTGAATTAGATTACCAAAATCAGCTATGACTCAGCGCGGCGAGGTTCTTTTCGCCGGCGCGAAGGGCGTCATAGATCGCTATGGTCTGCTTTGCCTTCGCTTCCCAGGTTAGCTTCTCCCTGACCCTCTCACGTGCTGCCGCGCCCAGGCGGTCCAGCTCATCCGGAGCGCGGATGATCTCGACAATGGCTCGTCTCATTCCCTCAACGACGCTCTGCTTATCCGTAAACGGAACGCGGATTCCGGTGTTTCGGTCAACCAATTCCGAGGGCCCCGCGTAGTCAGCAACCACTGGCGTGATGCACGCACCACCGATTACGCTTCAAGTAGAGCGAGGCAAGTCTTGGTGCGCTCCAATTTCGGAAGTTCAGCACCATGCAAAGACTGCGCACCGCTAGCAGCTCTACCGGCGCGACATTCCACCGACAGCGAAGGCCGCAAACCGCGCGCAGGAGTTCACCGAGGTGACGTGCCGCGCCGCCGTTACCGACAATCGGCACCGCCGGTGATGCGAGCGATGTGGCGGAAGACCTGAACCGACTTCGCGGGGGGCAGGACGGGTCGCTTTGCCCTGCAAATTGACCAAGCTCAGCTTCTTTCAGGGAGGTGCGTCTGCGAGTCCGAAAGGCATCGCCGGAAATTTGAAAATTTTTTGGTACAAAATCCCCAACGAGCGCATCGCGTGCGTCACGCCAGGTCCGGCGGTGGGGGTAGTCGAACGTCGACCGTCAATTCAGTCTGTGCGCGTTCATTCAAGAATTGTCCTCGCAAGTCGCGACTGGGCCGTCATCGGTCTAAGCTCGCGCGACCGACAGGTCGAGCCGCCAAAGCTAGCCCATTTCGCCACTTCGGCCGAAAATCAAGCGGGGAGAGCAGCTTGCGTGCGAATCGGGCCTTTATTGAGTGGCCTCTCGCGCCTAAGTTATCATGCTCTAGCATGACGACCTCCATCCCCGCGCGGGTCAACTGCCATTGCAAGTGATCGGCCGAATATTCTAATTGATGACCCAGTCCCTGACCCGGCTGAGGAATAGTGAAACGATCGAGGAACTCAACGCCCAAGGCCATCCGAACTAGGTTCCTAAGTCGAAACAGGTTTGGAGTTGTCAAAAATAAAAGTCCGTTTGGCTTGATTAGCGGCTTTATGCGTTCGATTACGACATAAGCTGGCAACGGGATATGCTCGATGACCTCCAGCAAAATAATCAAGTCGAACTGATCGTTCAGCTTCTTTCCGGCATCAGAATCCATCAAGTTAAGCACAACGTGTTCTATTCCGGCTTTCTGCAATGGTGTCGCGTAACGTGGTGATATGTCCCCCACCGTGCACCGGTCGCCAAATAGCACCTTGCGCAGCACAGCCATTTGGCCACCGCCAATCTCAAGAATCCTGGCCGGAGAAGGGAGATAGATCCGAGATAGCAATTCTAAGGAGCGCCAGTAGCGCTCCCTTTCGTTCTTGTAATATGCGTCGGTCTCGAAGAAGCCGCCCCCAATGATGTAGGACCCATAGACCTCATCGAAACGAGGTCGAATTGCGTCAATAGATTTCGGGACCTCAAGCTCGACCACGGACTGGCTCCCACTGCCCAGGAACAGAAGTTGATCGCTATACGAGATCCCGAAATCCACTATGACTACGCGCGGCGAGATTCGTTTCGCCGACGTGAACGGCG
>JBEDUS010000156.1:0-4572 GCA_040414975.1 Candidatus Udaeobacter sp. | reverse complement strand
GATCCTTGGATTGTTCTTCGGTCTGTTTCTGCTTTGGCTGACTGTCGCGAGTGTGCGAGCAGTCGGTGCACTGGCTGAAGGACAGACTCGCAGCCGGTCGCGCGCCACTGCGCATGGTGTACAAGACCCAACCTCGCATGCTCTCGATGTGCGCCGCCGTTTTCTTTCGAAATCAGACGATAGCACGCCGGCGCTCGCGACATCACTGGCGCGCCTGAAGAATTCGCTGGAACTGGGTCTGCTTGGAAGCGTCGTGAAGAACAACGATCCGATTTCACAGAGGACGTACGAAACGCTGGAAAAAGCGGGCAGTGTTCTTTCCAATACGGAACGTGCGCAGAAATTTTTGACGTTCCCGGGCGCGCGTGAACTGGCTGAGCATCCAAAGATTGTCGCGTTGCGAAGGGATCCAGAAATCGGCGATCTGATCACGCAGGGGCGTTACCTCGATCTGCTCCAAAATCCGCACGTGATTGAAGCGATAAATGATCCGGTCCTCGCAGATCGCATCAAAAAATTCGATTTTCAGCGCGCGCTCGATTATGCGCTGGAGAAATAATTGCAAATTTTAGATCTCAAATCGCAAATTGTGTACGAATGACGCCACCTGAATTAAAGGCGCGCTCGAAGGAGTTCGCATTACGTGTCCTAAAGTTAACCGCCGCTATACCGAAGACGATTGAAGGTCGCCATTCTTGTGGCGTCGCGCAAGTCCGCCGCTAACAATTTGAAATCTGCAATTGGATATATCGCCACCATCGGCCTGGAAGTGCACGTCCAGCTGAAGACGCGCTCCAAAATGTTTTGCGCTTCTCCGGTTGAGTTCGGCGCGGAACCAAATACGCACACTTGCCCGGTCTGCCTCGGTCTGCCTGGGGCTTTGCCGGTGATGAACCATGAGGCGCTACGCATGACCGTGCTTACCGGACTCATGCTCGGCTGCGACATCGCGCCTATCTGCAAGTTCGATCGCAAAAATTATTTCTATCCGGATATGCCAAAGAACTATCAGATTTCCCAATACGACATGCCGCTTTGCACCAACGGCGCTGTTCCGTTGCACGACCTCGCTTACCCAAAGGACGCGCAGAAAAACATCGTCGCGCCGGACAAGGAAGTGCGTCTGGTGCGTATTCATCTCGAGGAAGACGTGGCCAAAAGCTTTCACTTCGAGAATAGCACGGGGATTGACTTCAATCGTGCTGGCACACCGTTGATGGAGATCGTGACGCAACCAGAAATCAATTCGCCGGAGGAAGCGTTCGCGTTTCTCACTTCGCTCAAACAAATTTTGATTTACGGGGCGGTAAGCGATGCCGACATGGAGAAGGGACAACTCCGCTGTGATTGCAACATTTCGGCGAGGCCGGAGTCGGAGGTAGAGCTTGGGGCAAAGATTGAGATCAAAAACCTAAATTCAATCAGCGGGGTGCGGCGCGCGCTGACTTACGAGATCCGGCGTCAAATCGCTGCTCTGGAGAGCGGCGAAACGCTTGAGCAGGAAACACGCGGTTGGAACGACGCGGCCGGCGAAACGTTTCTGATGCGCACAAAGGAATTCGCGCATGATTACCGATACTTCCCGGACCCTGATCTTGTGCCGGTGAAAACTGACGTGCTCTTAGCCGATGCGCGAGAGCAGGTTCCCGAATTGCCAAAGGCCAAACGGGCTCGTTTCGTTCAGCAGTATCAAGTGAGTCCCTACGACGCCGCCGTGCTGGCAGACGATCTCGATCTTGCGCGTTATTTTGAAGCGGCAGCCAGCGGGGCCAAGAAACCGAAGACTGTTGCCAATTGGATTCTGAATGATTTACAGAATGCTCTCACTACAGCTGGTAAGGCAATCAATGATTGTCCGATTGCACCGGAAGCGCTTGATGGGTTGGCTAATCTGATCGACAGCGGAAAAATTAGCGGCAAACAGGGCAAGGAAGTTTTCGCGGAGATGTTTGCGAGTGGGAAAAGCGCGGCCGCGATCGTGAAAGAGAAAGGGATCGAGCAACTCAGCGATTTGAGCATCATCGAAAAATTATGTGACGAAGTGATTGCCGCGAATCCGAAGCCGGTTGCGGATCTCAAAGCTGGCAACGTCGCCTCGCTCAATTTTCTTAAGGGGCAGGTGATCAAATTATCAAAAGGCAAGGCTAATCCGCAGCTGGTCGGCGAAATTTTGGAGCGGAAATTGCGGCATTGATTGTATGTTTGTCATTCCGAGCGCAGCGGAGCGGAGTCGAAAAATCTCTAATTTTCTAACCTGAGCTGTCTCGGCTTCGCTCGACATGACAAAAGAATTGCAGGGCGTTTCTGTGAAGCGCCTTTTTTGTTAGGCGGCAGACACGGCCCGCCTACAATTATTGCAATGCGAATTCTGATTGCACCGGATAAATTTAAAGGCGCGCTCAATGCGCGCGAGGTCGCGGAAAATATCGCGAAGGGTCTGTGCGACGCTTTGCCCGACGCGAAGATCGACATTGTGCCGATGGCGGACGGCGGGGAGGGGACCGCAGAAGCAATTTGTGAAGCGCGTAACGGTTCGTGGTTGAAATGTAAAGCGCATGATCCCATCGGCCGTGAAATCGAGGCCCGTTACGCCTGGATTGATCGAGGGAAACTCGCGGTAATGGAAATGAGCGAAGCCGCGGGAATGCGGCGGCTATCTGAAAGCGAACGGGACCCTGTTCGCGCAACGACATTCGGCGTTGGAGAAATGATTTTGGACGCGGCGAGCCGCGGCGCGGACCAAATCGTCATTGGTCTGGGCGGCAGCGCGACAAACGATGGCGGGTTCGGGATGGCGAGATCACTTGGATTTCAATTTTTCGCCGGCATTAAGGAGTTAGATGGCGTCGTAACGGATTTGCAAGAACTGACGCGCGTTGTTTCACCTTCCTCTGGCGCTTCGCGTCCGCCTCTCCCTGAGGGAGAGGATAGAGGTGAAGGCAAGATGTTGCACGGGTTCCCCTCGTCTCAGCCCGAGATCATTGCGGCAGTTGATGTGCAAAATCCGTTGCTCGGCAAAAATGGAGCGACGCGAGTGTTTGGTCCGCAAAAAGGTGCGACCGAAGATGAGCTGAACCTCTTGGAACAGGCGCTGACCAAGCTGGCCGATGTTGTCGCCAGAGAATTTGGTTTTGATTACCGCGATAAACCAGGCGCGGGCGCGGCAGGCGGACTCGGATTTGGTCTGATGAGTTTCTGCGGCGCGACGATTCGGCCTGGTTTCGTCGTCGTCGCAGAAGCCGTGGAGCTGGAAGCAAAAATGGAAGATGTCGATCTGGTGATTACGGGAGAGGGGAGTTTGGATCGGCAAACCCTGGAAGGAAAAACGCCGGCTGGTGTTGCCAGGTTGGCGCGTAGACTTGGCAAGAAAGTTTTCGCGATCGGTGGACGCTACGACGGAGACCCGCAGGTGCGCGAGTTGTTTGATGAAGTTCATCAACTTTCGCGCCCGGAAATGAGCGAGAAAGAGCAGATAAAGCGCGCGGGAGAGTTATTGCGCGGGAAAGCACGGGAAATTGCACGGAGCTTGTAGGGCGTTTGACTCATTCGCTCCCACTCTTTCGCTCTAACGAGTTGCCCATCTGTGTCGCTCGCGTCCCGCGGCTCCATTCTACGAAACGCCATTGCTTTCAGGGCGACTTCTTTGCGTTCCTTGGATCGTCAGCGGGATTTAGGTAGTTAATCTGCCATGGGCCGGTCCCATGGAGCTGGATGACAGTCTCGCCTTCAGACCACGCCGCGTGTTTCATGCCGGCGGGCCAGTAACCGAAGGAACCAGCAGGAAGCTTTTTTGCGCTATTGCGATCGAGCGCTTCTCCGGTCGCAAGATAAAGAGCACCCGAAATCACAGTGACGCGTTCAGTTTTCGGATGGGTATGTGGCGAAACATAATAACCCTCAGGAAACTGAAATCGCACAACAAATGGACCTTCTTTCGTTGGGTCGCCTTCGAGCACTGTCATTCTCGCACCAGGAGGCAGCGCCGCGGGCCCGGCTTTCCACTCGACACTGGTTGGAGGATAGAGATGCATTTCTGAGGACTGGGTAGTTTCCGCACCGCGTTGCGCAGATGTCTGCATCATAGGGCAGATGAGGGCCAAACTAGGTACCAGCGCGGCAGCAGCGATCATTTTCATCGCGCAATATTGTTGGACGAATTCATCGAGACAAGATACAGCGCATCAAGTCTATCATGCAGGGTGGAGGGCGGAGCTCTGCGACGCCTAACGAGTGGACCAAACGATTCACGCTTTGGTGAACGGGCTCACGGGAGCTCGCCCCTCCGTTTCGCGGGCACTTAGCAAAACTCGCGATATTGCTTTGCTGTTTCGACGTAGCTCCACGCCCATCGGGCGATATCTTTTTGTTCGTCAAGGCTGAGTTGGCGGCGGATTTTCGCCGGTGATCCAAGCACGAGCGAGCCGGGTGGAATTTTCGTCCCGATGGTGACAAGCGCGTTTGCGCCGATGATCGAGCGCGCACCAACCTCCACGTCGTCAAGAAGGATCGCGCCTATACCGACCAGCACTTCATTGTCGATTGTGCATGCATGCGCGATCGCGGTGTGGCCAA
>JBEDUS010000155.1:0-4767 GCA_040414975.1 Candidatus Udaeobacter sp. | reverse complement strand
TGGTTCGGTGTGAGGTTCAGAACACGACCTGCGGCAACTGGCGCCGCAAACGCGCTCAATGTCGCATGGTGCCAACCGTATTCGCGCACGCCGGGAAGCCCGATTTCGCAGAGACGCATTTCAATTTCGTAGGCAATGATCGTCGCGAGAATTAAATGCTTTCCGGTTAGACCTTCGCTTTCGCAGAGGGCCAGCGGCGCCGCGATGAGATCGCTCGGATGACATGGATCGGCTTTCCAATAAATGTCGTTATAATCCATGGCCCGAATCATGTGGCCATTCATGAACGCCGCATCGACTGGATTTGTCTTGAAGCCGGAAACAAATGCGGTGGCCTTTCCATTACCGCCGGCCGTTGCAGCCGGCATCGGTGATGCCGGGTCGGGGTCAACGACCCCGGCTACGGTCACACCGCTCATCGCCCGATAATGCTTTAGCAAGATTTTTGCGTCTTCCTGCTGGCTTCCTCCGAGCGCGCACCCGAGGGAATCGAACCAGAATAATTTTGCCGCCTGGATCGCCTCTGGCGAAAGGTCTTCGTACTTCAGTCCGCAAGCCCACTCAGCGATCGTGTTCGACAGCAGACGTTTTGATTCGGTTGTTGGTCGTGACATTCTGGTTTCCTCGGTTAAAATCTGTGCCCACGAAACACACAAATTACGCTAAAACAAATCAAAGCTAACGAGTCCGACGGAAAGGCTCGTCTCCTCCTCTACATTCAGCGGTCTTCTCTTGCTCATAGCTTGAAGCCTATGGCAAAACCAGAACCATGAATCCGGGGAGTTTCTTCGGCGAGCTCAAGCGACGCAATGTCTACAAGGTCGCGGTAGCTTACATCGTTGCCGGCTGGGCTCTCTCGCAGGGAATTGCGCAGGTCTTTCCAGTCTTCGACGTTCCAAACTGGGCAATTCGCTTGATTGTTCTCCTGATCATTGTCGGTTTGCCCGTTGCGCTCGTTCTTGCGTGGGCGTTCGAAATTACGCCCCAGGGAATTAAACGCACTGAAGTGGCCGATGCAGCGAATAGGCATTCACGAGGCAAAACTTGGATCTACGTTGTCGTCATCGGCGCGATTGTCTCGATCGGGCTGTTTTTCCTTGGACGCTACACTGCGAACAAAAGTGCAACGCTTCAGCAGAACGAAACGGCCATAGGGATTCCCGGGAAAAGCATAGCAGTGCTTCCGTTCGAAAATCTGAGCGACGACAAAAACACCGCCTACTTCAGTGATGGCATTACCGAGGAAATACTAAACGCGCTCGCACAGATTCCGAATTTGAAAGTGGCGGCACGGCGATCGGCTTTCCAGTTCAAGGGCAACGATCTCGATCTGCGTAAAATCGGTCAGATGCTTGGGGTGGCGCATATTCTGGAAGGGAGTTTGCAGAAGGCCGGCGATCAAGTGCGCATCAACGTGCAGTTAGTCGATGTGCAAAACGGGTTGCAGGCGTGGTCCGAGAAGTACGACCGCAAACTCGACAACGTTTTTGCGGTTGAGGACGAAATCGCCAAGGCGATCGCAACCAAATTGCGCGTTCAGCTCACTGGTGGCGCCGGGCAACCACTGGTCGTTGACAGCACGAACAATCCGCAAGCGCATGAACTCTATCTACGCGGGCTGACGTTGCTGGCCGCTCGCGGTCCCGGATTACGGGAAGCAAAGGATTTATTTCAGCAGGCAGTAAAACTTGATGCCGGTTACGCGCAGGCGTGGGGCGCGTTGGCCATAACCGAGCTCCTTCTCCCTTCTTACGGACTCGACTCGTTCGACGCTTCGCTCCCACGAGGCGAGGCGGCGGCGCAACGCGCCCTTTCGCTCGACCCTAATACGGTCTCGGCCCATGTCGCGGTTGGGCTCGCGAACACTATTCGCTTCCGATGGTCGGAAGCCGACCAGGCATTCCGCCACGCCCTGGCGCTTGCACCCGGTGACGCTGAAGCCGTCAATCAATACGCGCAATTTCTCTCAACCATTGGACAGCTTGAGCCAAGTTTGCGCGAGATCGAGCGCGCTCAGCAGCTCGATCCATTGTCGCCCATTATTGGTGTGATTCATGCCGGCGCGCTCGCTGCTCTGAGGCGTGATGACGCTGCGGAGGCACAGATCAAGAGCGTTCTCGCTGCACACCCAGAGTTCGCCGCGGCGCACGCTTGGGCGGCCGTTCAATACATCGACCGCAAAATGTATCCAGAGGCGGAAGAGCAGTTGCGTTCGTTAGGCAAACTCAACGGACAAAATGGAGATGCCAAGGGGTTGCTCGCCGGCGGCATGGCCGACCCGGCCCAACGCGTGGCAGCGGTAAATAGCCTGGAGACTTCGCCGGACAATGCCGATATCCGGCGGGACCCGATTTCGTACGCGTTCTATCTCATTTCATTAGGAGAACTTGGCCGTGCCCTGGACGAGCTGGAAATTTATCCGGTGAAGCAAAAACAGCGCTTTCGCGGCATGGCTCTGGAATCGCGGTTTCGATCCGTTGAGCGACGAACCGCGCTTTAAGGCGATTCTTGCCAAACTGGCCCTGCCCTATACACCGCCAGTCACCACGGAGCCATGAACGAAAAGCGATCGTTATTCGCCAAGCTGAAGCGGCACAGCGTGCGCAAGGAGCCATGCTTCCAGGCGTTGCTCCAAAAGGTTTTCCGTGACACGCCGTGAGATCGATAACTATTTTGCTCAGCTGAATCGGCGGAATATTGCGTGATCACATATGGCGGATGAATCGAAAACCAAGCTGCGCCTGGAAATCGCGCACGTTCTTTTCATCGACATTGTCGGTTACTCCAATCTAACTACCGACGAACAATCGGAGGCGCTCCACGAGTTAAACGCGATTGTGCGGAACACGGAAGCCGCGCGCGATGCGGAAGCGGTCGGTCAGCTTGTCTTTCTTCCGACCGGTGACGGTATGGCTCTGGTGTTTACTGAATCTGAGGAAGAGCCTGTGGAGTGCGCGCTGGAAATCACTCAGGCACTACGGGCGAAACCGAGTTTGCCGGTGCGTATGGGAATTCACAGCGGACCGGTCCATCACGTTGCGGACGTGAATCAACGCGAGAACATTGCCGGAGCAGGCATCAATATAGCGCAGCGAATCATGGATTGCGGCGACGCCGGGCACATCCTTGTCTCAAAACGTGTCGCGGATGATTTGGCCCAATCCCGTCGGTGGCAACCTTATCTTCACGATCTAGGCGACGTGGAAGTGAAGCACGGTCTCGTTGTTTCGGTGGTTAATTTTTATGCCGATGTGGTTGGCAATCCAAAGCCACCAAAACGAGTTCAGCAGACTAAAAAGGAGAGCGCATCAACGTCGGATCGCACGAAACATTTTCCAATTTTCTCCGCAACGTTGGTCGGCGCGTTTCTGCTCTTCGCGATTATAATTGTCGCGCTCATTTTTGCGCCGGCGATTCGTCGCCAGGCTCGCTCGAGTCGTGGCGCAGAGAATCCCGGAGCACCTCGACAAGATGTCGGTGCGGGTCGCGAGGTGGCCACAGCGATCCCGGATAAGAGCATCGCCGTGCTGCCGTTTGAAAATCTGAGCGACAATAAAGAAAACGCATTTTTTGCCGATGGCGTGCAGGATGAAATCTTGACCGATCTGGCCAAGATCGCGGATTTGAAAGTGATCAGCCGCACCAGTGTAATGCAATATCGGAACGCGGCAGCGCGTAATCTGCGGGAGATTGGGAAGCAGCTGGGGGTCGCCCACGTGTTAGAGGGAACCGTGCAGCGGGCAGCGGACAAGGTGCGTGTGAATACACAGTTGATCAATGCACGCACCGATGCGCATGAATGGGCTGAAAATTACGATCGACCGATCAATGACGTGTTCGGTATTCAGAGCGAAATCGCTCAGACGATCGCCGAGCAATTGAAGGCTCATCTCTCGCCAGATGAAAAGGCAGCAATCGCAGAAGTGCCGACTAAAGACTTGGTGGCGAACGATCTTTTCCAGCGGGCCCGGACATTGGACGATGAGGTTAACGACCCAGGCGCCGGACCGGGTTTGATCCAGGGACTCAGTCTGCTTGAAGAAGCGGTCAGGCGTGATCCCAATTTCTACCTTGCCTACTGCCTCATGGCCGAAATAGATCTCGACCTTTACTGGGGCGGATTTGATCACACTCCCGGCCGACGCGATCAGGCGTTGTCGGCGTTAAAAGAGGCCGAACGTGTCCGTCCCGACGCGGGACAAGTGCATCTGAGAAAAGCCGACTACGCCTATTATGGTTTTCGTGACTACGAGACAGCCAGCACTGAATTGGGGCCTGCGCGCAAATCTTTGCCCAACTCATCGCGTCTCTACACGATGATTGCCGCGATCGATCGTCGGCAGGGGCGCTGGGATGATGCGGTTCGCAATTTCGACCGCGCGGTTGAACTCGATCCGCGCGACTTCACCACCCTGTCAGAGGCCGGATATACTTACGGAGCGCTTCATCGGTATTCTCAAGCTGCGAAGTTGATTCAACAGGCGGTTGCGCTCTCGCCCAAGGATCCTTTCGTGCGCGCGTCGCTGGCCGAGTCTGCTTTTTTGGAGCGTGCCGACACCGGCCCATTACGAACGGAGCTTAACAAAATTCTCGCTGAAGGAAAAGAGGTCGCTTCGCATGTCGCGGGTTATTTTATTGAGTGCGCGCTGGCGGAGCACGATCATACTGCTGCGGTGAAGGCCCTCGATCTGGTTCCCGCCGAAGGCACGATCGATCCGCGCTACGACATGTCCTGGCCGCGCGATTCGCATGTCGGTTTGGTGGCCC
>JBEDUS010000154.1:0-12184 GCA_040414975.1 Candidatus Udaeobacter sp. | reverse complement strand
CAGAAAGGTGAGGTACAGGTTGACCGTCACAGGTGCCAATCCTTTTGCTTCACGCAAGTCTCGGAAATCGAGAATGTCCTTTGACGTGATCGCTGCAATGTTTAGGTCTGCTCGCGACCCGAGGAATGTCAGAAACTCCCTGTGCATCTGCTCATGGCGGAGCGCGGTTTTCTCGCTTTTGGATTTGCGTTTCTGCTTCGCGAAGTGCTCGAACCATTGTCTTACCGTGAATACACGTAGTCGCTCACCGCTGACACGTCGAAGTAAGTTGCTGAGAAGCTCCCGCGTACGGACTTCCGTGAGCGTTCGCTCGGCCGCCATGTTTTCAGCGCGTTGCAGAGTCTCGGCAATGAGCTTTGCCTTGCTCTGACTGGTTTCTTTTGTGGATTTTTTCAGCCTTCGGCCATCTGCAGTAGTAAAACAGGCGTACCAGAAGGGTGAACGGTTTCGGGAATCTCTAACAACGGTAGCCATAGACTCAGAACATTATCAGAACATTCGACAACGTTCGCGGACGTTTGTTCATTTCCATTTACGATGGGAAATGTAGGAAACTGCCTCGCTAGGCTTCGAATTCGGACATCGAAGATTTCGCGGCAAGTATGTTGGCCCATTGCTTGACGGGCGTACCCGTCAAAGTGGACGTGAACTAATCAGCATCAGCGTCGCAGCTGCTGAATGCATGGTAGCGGACGCACTGACGAAAATCGCGTTCGCTCTACGTGAAAAAACCGGGGCTTTACTGGCGCAGTACCATGCGGACGCATTGTTGCTCGAGCGCGATGGTGCTCCATCCTGGATGTTTGTCTCTCCATGCGATACCGGCGACCAGAATCGATTCGATTGAAGCGCTTGCAGAGATATTTTCTGTACGCCGTTCTGGCGCTGCTTTTTTTCAGCGGAATTGCATGGGCATATTGGAATTATCTTGCCACATCGCCCGGTGACTTTGAGGCAAGCGCCAAAGTTTGGGCGATGAAAATCCATGGCGCCGCCACTATGGCGATTTTGGTACTGATTGGCATGCTTTTGACCGGGCATGTGAGATTCGCATGGCGTGCGCGCCGCAATCGAGCAAACGGCTCGATTTTTTTGAGCGCGCTCGCTGTTTTGACCGTCACTGGCTTCGGCCTTTATTATGCCGGCGGTGAAAGGCTCCGTACGTGGGCCAGTTGGATTCATCTGGGTGTGGGCTTGGTTTTGCCGATTTTGACGCTAATCCACATCGTACTGGGAAGGAGGAGCCGCGCCGCGGTCCACTCCTTGACGAGGTCGCGTTTTGCCGCTCGCGGCGCTGAGGATCGACATCCAAAGTCCCCTTATTACGAGTCCCGACGCGACAGTTCATGAGGGCAATGGCAGAGTTGAATTTCAGGTTGCGCATCGAGGCCTGTTGTAGCATCTTCTCGGTCCCCGCTCTGGAGTTCCCCTCGCGGATTTTCTCCTATGGCAGATACCACAGAATTAGTGCCCGAACTTTTGGAAGCTGGTGTTCATTTTGGACATCAGACGAAGCGTTGGAATCCGAAGATGAAGCCTTTCATCTTCGAACAGCGGAATCAGATTTACATCATCAACTTGGATGAAACCGTGCTTCAGCTTCGGCGGGCTACGGAATTTCTTCAGGAAGTGACGCGCCGCGGGGGCAGAATCCTGTTCGTTGGTTGCAAGAAACAGGCGCAGGAAGCAATAAAAGAGGCTGCACTGGCTTGCAGCCAGTTTTACGTAAATCAGCGTTGGTTGGGCGGCACGTTGACCAATCTCGCGACCATTCGCAAGAGCATTGGACGGCTGAAATACATCGAGGAGATCGAACAGTCCCCTGAATACAAGAAGATGGGCAAGCAGGAACTGTCTGCTCTTAATCGTGAGGCGGCAAAGCTGCGGCGGAATCTCGACGGGATAATCGAGATGTCGCAATTGCCCGACGCCCTTATCGTAATCGATACGATCCGCGAGCAAAACGCCGTGAACGAAGCGCGACGCCTCGGGATTCCGGTGGTGGCCATCGTGGACACAAACGCGGATCCAGACATCATTGATTATCCAATTGCTGGCAACGATGACGCGATCCGAGCGATTCGCGTCATTCTGCAGAAGCTCGTGGACGCCATTGTTTCGGCAAGCAACGAAGCGCGTATTCGCGAGCAAGTCGAAATGGCTGGCGTTTCAGCGTAGCCAGCCGATAGCAGATAGCCGATGGATGGGAAGTTAGTCGACGCTGGATTCCATTTTCAATGCTTTAATCACCTTAATGAAGAGAACTGCTGAAATTGAGCCCCAACTGGTTAAGCAGCTCCGCGAAAAAACCAACGCAGGTTTTATGGATTGCAAGCGCGCTCTTGTAGAGAGCGGTGGCGATCTGGAAAAAGCGGAAACGATTTTGCGAACCAAAGGAATCGCCAGTGCCGGTAAAAAGGCTTCGCGTGCAACGAAAGAAGGTGTGGTGGCTTCCTATATTCACCTGCAGGGCAAGGTTGGCGTCCTCGTAGAGGTGAATTGCGAGACTGACTTCGTGGCGAGGAACGAGAGCTTTCGCGAGTTCGTGAAGGATATCACGTTGCATATTGCGGCGGCGCACCCTCTTTACGTCAGCCGCGCTGATGTGCCGGGCAATCTCCTCGAAGCCGAGCGCGAGATTTACAAGTCTCAGGTCAAAGGCAAACCGGAGAACGTTGCGGAGAAGATCGTCGAAGGAAAGCTGGAAAAATTCTACAGCACGGTTTGCCTGCTCGAACAGGGTTTCATTAAAAATCCTGATGTGACCGTCAGGGATTTGCTCAATACGAAGATTTCCGAGCTGGGCGAGAATATCGTGATCCGCCGTTTTGTTCGCTATCTGGTTGGCGAGCCGCTACCAAGCGAGGCATAGGTCATTGAAGCGGGCCTTCGCCGCGGCGAACGCAAGCCTGTGAACCGGCAAGGTTGCAAGCGGTCCCTACAACACCGCGTGCAGTGGCTTGATCCGCGATTAAGTTTACAACGGAATGGGATTGACCGAATACAAGCGGAAACGCGACTTCAAGAAGACTGCTGAGCCTGCAGGACGTAAGCCTCTGCCGGCAAAAATCAAAGGCGCCTCGCGTTTCGTCATTCAAAAACACGACGCGCGCCGATTGCACTACGACTTTCGCCTGGAGATGGAAGGCGTTCTGAAGTCATGGGCGGTGCCCAAAGGGCTTCCCTGGAAGCGAGGTGAGAAACATCTTGCAGTGGAAGTGGAAGATCACCCGATCGAATACGAGGGTTTCGAGGGAATTATCCCGGAGGGCCAATATGGCGGTGGTACGGTAATGGTATGGGACCGTGGGAACTACCGCGTTTACGGCGAACAGCCGGTGAAATCAGTAAAGGAAGGCAAGCTTCATCTCGTTCTCGACGGCGAAAAAGCGAAAGGCGAATGGACCCTGGTGCGGATTCGCGGTCGTGATGATGCCAAAAATCAGTGGTTGATCCTGAAAACGGGAGATGATGCAAAGCCGATATCAAAAAAGATGGAAGATCGTTCGGCCAAAACTGGCCGCACTATGGAGCAAATCGCAAAGGCTCGCGATGCCGAGTGGGAATCCGGTCGCGAAGCCGACGAGAGCTCCACGTCACGATTCAAGACACGGATTCGTGATGCCGTAAAAAAAAAAGAAAGCGATAAGGTCGTAGCGCAGGCGTATCGTCCGCCAGCTACAACGCAGGGCAACCGAAGTGGTCGCCCTGCGATTGCGGGCCTTCCGAAACTGCCCGCGGCAAAAGCCCATTTCATCGAGCCGATGAAAGCAAAGCTGGTTGAGAAACCACCAGCAACGGGAGATTGGATTTACGAACTCAAATTCGACGGGATTCGCCTGATCGCAGTCAAACGAGACGAAAAAGTTTCGTTGCTGTCGCGGAATCAAAACGAATTGGCTTCGCGATTCCCAGAGATCGTCCAAGCGATAGAAACGTTGCCAGCGCGCGAGTGCGTGATCGATGGCGAGGTGGTCGCGCTCGACGGCAAAGGCCGTTCCTCGTTCCAACTGTTGCAAGCGCGCGAGATGGAGGGCCGAGAAAGCCCTGTTTACTTTTATGCATTCGATCTGCTCCAGTTCGATGGAAAAAGTCTGCTTTCTCTGCCATTGGAGGCGCGCAAAAGCGTTTTGGAAACACTCTGCGTCAGTGCCGGAGATCCGATTCGCTATTCAGGCGCGATCGGCGGAGACGCCAAACGATTGCTCGAAGAGGTGGAGCGACGCGGCCTCGAGGGAATTGTTGGCAAACAACGGAACTCCGTTTACGAGGCGGGCCGCAGAAGCGGCACATGGATCAAGCTTAAATGCGTCCACGAACAGGAATTTGTTATAGGCGGGTACACTCCGCCGCAGGGATCGCGCAAATATTTCGGTGCAATCCTGGTTGGCTACTACGAGAACAAAAAGCTCATCTTCGCCGGGAAAGTAGGCACTGGTTTCACCGCGAAATTGTTGTCAATGCTTTACAAGAAATTTCAAAAGGAAGCCCGCAACGAATGCCCGTTTGTCGATCTACCCTCAAAACAAGATGGGCAATGGGTGCAGGACATCACGCCCTCAATGATGCGCAAAATGCATTGGGTAAATCCGATTTTTGTTTGTGAAATCAAATTCGCGGAGTGGACGCGGGACAAGAAATTGCGCGCACCTGTTTTCCTTGGATTGCGCGAAGACAAAGATCTGACCGAGGTTGTTCGCGAGGCTTGATGGGAGACCGCCGGCTTCGCGTCTTGGTTGCGTCGCTGTGATTTGACGTTGGAGAGGGGTTTTGGGATTGTTATGCGAATCGCTCAGGTAGCACCGCTTTACGAGAGTGTTCCGCCAAAATATTACGGGGGAACGGAACGAGTTGTATCGTATCTCACTGAAGAATTGGTTCGCCAAGGGCATGAAGTGACACTCTTTGCGAGCGGGGATTCCGTGACTAAAGCCCGCCTTGTCGCTGCATGTCCGCGTTCGCTGCGCCTAAACAAGCATTGTGTGGACCAAGTGGCGCACCAAATTCTGATGCTCGAGCGTGTCTTCCAGCGCGCTAACGAATTCGATATCATTCACTTTCATATCGACTATTCGCATTTTCCCTTGAGTCGCCGTCGGCCAATAACGCATGTGACGACCTTGCACGGCCGTCTCGATATCCCAGACCTTGTTCCGCTTTATCATGAGTTTCGAGATATGCCGGTGATCTCGATTTCCAATGCGCAGAGGAAGCCTCTTTCATGGATAAACTGGCATGCTACTGTTTACCACGGCGTGCCGGCGAATATGTATCGGCTCCATGAAGAGCCGGGGAGCTACTTCGCTTTTTTGGGACGGATCTCGCCCGAGAAACGCGTCGATCGTGCAATCGAAATTGCCAAGAGCGTCGAGATTCCGCTCAAAATCGCGGCCAAGGTGGATCCGGTGGACGAGGATTATTTCGAGAGCGTCATCAAGCCCTTGCTATGCCACCCGCTCGTGCAGTTTGTTGGAGAGATCGGCAAGGGAGAAAAAGACAATTTTTTGGGAAACGCGTACGCTTTGCTCTTTCCGATCGATTGGCCGGAGCCATTTGGGCTGGTGATGATTGAGGCAATGGCCTGCGGTACGCCAGTAATAGCGTATCGTGCTGGTGCCGTCCCCGAGATCATTGAGGAGGGGCAAACAGGCTTCATCGTGAACGGATTGAAAGATGCGGTTGAAGCGGTCAAGGGGATACCGGCTCTCAGTCGGAGACGGTGCCGCGAAGCCTTTGACAAACGCTTTACGGCCACACGGATGGCACGTGATTACGTCAGGGCATTCGAACAACTAATCGAAAGAGATAAAAACAAAGGATCGGAGACCGCGTAATGGCCAGAGGAGAAGTTATTCGTGTCCGGGACGAATTTTATATTCGTTCATCGTCAGCGCGCGTGGACGTTCGAACGCGCGTATTAAAGCAGGGCGACACCTTTGCGGTATTCGATCGGTTTGGCGATGCCGAGACGTTCGGTTCTGGTGAGCTCGGACTCTATTACCAAGACATGCGGTTCTTGTCCCGGCTAACTTTAAAGCTGGGAAGGCACCGGCCTCTGCTGCTTAGCTCTACCGTGAGAGAAGACAACGCTGTTCTGGCCGTGGACGCTACGAACCCTGACGTCTCGCGCGAAGGCGAGGTCATGATTCCCAGAGGCACACTGCATATTTTCCGGTCCAAGGTTCTGTGGAAAAGAACTTGTTATGAGCGGCTTCGCATCCATAACTACGGACGCGCGGCGCTCGAGTTTTCGTTCTCAATCGAATTTGATAGCGATTTTGCGGATATTTTCGAGCTGCGCGGCACCAAGCGCGAACGCCGCGGCGATCGGATTGAAACGGAAGTGAGGCACGATGCAGTCATCCTCACGTATAACGGACTCGACGACCGCACCCGGCGTACACACATTGTGTTTGAACCGGGACCCAGCCGTCTTAACGAGTCGCTCGCCACCTTCCAAGTTCAACTCAATGCTGGCGAGGAAGTTAGCTATCGGTGGGCGATCGCATGTGAAGTGGATGGCGACTTACAGCTCGAGGTCAAGCCTTGCTATGAAAAGGTTATCCAGGATGTGGCCGGAGCGCTCGAGTGCGTACACTCTCGAGAACCTCAAGTTTTCACTGCAAACGAACAGTTCAACGATTGGCTGAACCGGTCGCTGGCGGATCTGCACATGATGCGAACAGAAACACCCTATGGTCCGTATCCTTATGCCGGTATTCCGTGGTATAGCACCGTTTTTGGGCGGGATGGAATCATCACCGCACTTCAGTGCCTTTGGTTCGATCCGACCATCGCGCGCGGCGTTCTGGGCTATTTAGCAGCAAACCAAGCCGATGCTGAAAAGCCTGCGCAGGATGCACAGCCGGGCAAAGTGTTACACGAGTTTCGAGACGACGAAATGGCCACCCTCGGGGAGATCCCGTTCAGGCGCTATTACGGCAGCATCGACTCGACACCGCTTTTCATCGTGCTCGCCGGTGCTTACTACGACCGCACAGGTGATCGTGCGTTCATCGAATCGATTTGGCCGAATCTTGAACGCGCGCTTGAGTGGATTGATCGTTATGGCGATTTAGATGGTGATGGGTTCGTCGAATACGCTCGCAAATCTGAGCACGGTCTGATTCATCAGGGTTGGAAGGACTCTCACGACGCGATTTTCCATGCCGACGGTACCCCTGCTGAAGGACCAATCGCCCTATGCGAAGTGCAAGGTTACGTTTATCGGGCCAGACTGGCGGCAGCGGAACTGGCTGAGACCCTGGGCGATCGTGCTCGGGCGCGCGATCTGTGGAAGCAAGCCAAAACTTTGCGGCGGCGCTTCGAAGAAAGTTTCTGGTGTGACGAAATCTCCACATACGCGCTTGCGCTCGACGGCAGAAAGCAGCCATGCCGGGTCCGAACATCGAACCCGGGTCACTGCCTTTTCGCCGCAATCGCGTCGGCGGACCGTGCGCGGCGCGTGGCGGCGACGCTAACAGATGAGACGTCGTTCTCCGGCTGGGGAATCCGGACGGTCGCAACGACGGAGGCGCGTTACAATCCGATGTCCTATCACAACGGATCGGTGTGGCCGCACGACAATTCATTAATCGCTGCCGGATTCGCTCGCTACGATTTGAAAGAGTCGGCGGCGACCGTGCTTGGCGGTCTGCTCGATGCGAGCTTGTTCTTCGATCTACACCGTCTTCCCGAGCTGTTTTGCGGTTTTCCGAGGCGCCCCGGTGAAGCCCCGACGCTTTATCCCGTAGCTTGCGCTCCCCAATCCTGGGCGTCGGCCGCGGTGTTTCTTTTAGTCGAGGCTTGTCTGGGACTGAGCGTGTCCGCTTCGGAACGAAGGCTTACGTTTTCAAAGCCGATTTTACCGCGTTTTCTCCAACAGGTGACGATCCGCCGGTTGCAGGTAGGAGACGGGCGCGCCGATCTTTTGCTTACCCGACACGACGAAGGCGATGTGGGTGTCAACGTACTTCGCCGGGAAGGAGCCCTGGACGTGGTCGTTTTGAAGTAGTCCTTTTTGAATTGCGCTTGTTCGCACGACGCCAGCAAATATGGTGAAGAAGTGAAAGCAAAGGTCATCGTCATCCCGAAGACTGCGGTGCTCGATCCTCAGGGTAATGCAGTGCGTGATGCCATGCAGCACCTGGGTATGCCGGAAGTCCGCAGTGTTAGAATTGGAAAATACATGGAAATAGATATGGATGGGCAAAACGGCGATCTCGAAACCCGTTTGCGCGGTCTCTGTCATGATTTGCTTTCGAATCCAGTGATTGAAGACTACGAGCTGCAGGAAGTTGACAGGGGAGGCAGGAAGAAAACGCCTAACGCCCAACACTCAATGCTCGACGGTCAAGCAAAGAAGCCGAGGACGAGGAAGTCGAGATGAAAGCGCTGCGATATTTTTTCTGCATTGTGTTGCCACCGCTCGCCGTGCTCTTAACAGGTCGCATCGCCAGTTTTTTCCTCAGTCTTATTTTAACCTTGCTGGGTTGGATTCCGGGGGTCATTCATGCGTGCCTGGTCGTTAGTGATTACCACGCGGAGCAGCGTGCTGCTGCCGCGCGCTGACGTGATGAGATTCGCGGTCATTCAGTTCCCCGGTTCAAATTGCGATCAGGACTGCGTCGCGGCAATTAATGGACTCGACGGATTGCACGCCGACTACGTTTGGCACAAGGAAACCTCGCTGGACAGCTTTGACGCAATTGTGCTCCCCGGAGGATTTGCGTACGGCGATTATTTGCGTTGTGGCGCCATTGCGCGTTTTTCACCGATCATGAAGGCAGTGATTAATGATGCTCATGCTGGGAAGCTCGTCCTTGGGACCTGTAATGGATTCCAAGTTTTGTGCGAAGCCGGTCTGTTGCCTGGTGCCCTCGTTCGCAACCGTTCACTGCGTTTTGTATGTGACATGGTCATCACTCGTGTTGAAGTCGATGACTCACCATTTACACGCGGTTGTCCAAAGGGCACACTCCTCCGGCTGCCGGTGGCGCACGGCGAAGGTTGTTTCTTTGCCGACGCAGCGACATTGCGAGAGCTCAACGCAAATCACAACGTGATTTTGCGCTATTCAGACAGCAAAGGTCGCATAACGGCAGAAGCGAATCCGAACGGGTCAATCGAAAATATCGCGGGCATCTGCAATCGCGAGCGAAACGTGTTCGGCTTGATGCCCCATCCTGATCGGGCATCGGATGCGCGGCTTGGCAGCATGGACGGCGCCAAAATCTTTCGGTCGATGGTGCAAACGATTAGCGCGAATCGCACGACCGACACATCGGAGCGCGTAAAGCAGGTTGCGTGAGCCTCTTCATCACCGGCACCGACACGGGTGTAGGCAAGACGTATACCGCTGCGCGTCTCTTGCAACTATTGCGCGCATCGGGTGAGTCTTGTGCGGGGCTAAAACCGATCTGCTGCGGAGATCGTCGAGATGCCGAGCTTCTACTGGCTGCTGGGAGCGACGGCCTGACAATCAACGATGTTAATCCGGTTTGGTTGAAAACGCCCGCCGCACCCATCGTGGGCAGCTTCGTAGAGAAAATAGATATTCGTATCGACCATATTCTTTCTGCTTTTCACTCTCTCCAGAACCAGGTTGAACACGTCATCGTGGAAGGGACAGGCGGTTGGATGGTGCCAATTCAACGCAATTATTTCGTTAGCGATCTGGCGGCTGCCATGAAGCTGCCGGTGCTGGCGGTCGCGCACAATCGACTGGGTTGCCTAAATCATGCGGCGCTCACTGTCCAAGGCATCGTTGGGTACGGGCTTCGCTGTGTGGGACTTGTATTGAACAACACTGGAGAAACCCGCGATGTGGCCACTCTGACTAATGCTGACATTCTCAGGAAAATCCTTGATGTCCCGGTGCTTGACGAACTAGGGGAAAACCTTACCCAATTGCCTACTGATTGGCGACTTATGCTTGATTCGACGATCGACGCATAGCGTGTCGCGTCGATACAGGGTTGTAAAAAAAACGAACACACTTCGCTAGCCCTCACGCGTGATGCCGCAGGAGAACGGGAATGGCATCCCTGCTGCTCTCTCTATTACAAAAAGGCTTATTCTTATGCTGTTACAAAAAACCTTACACATGAGCCAGCCGGTAGCAGAGTGTAAAGCTCGTCTGGCTAGTATCCAGTCATACCGGCGGCAGTTTCTTATGGTCACACGGGCGACTGTGACTTCGTCCAAAACAGTTGATTTCAGCTTCCGAGGTCCACTAGGCTTTGAAGCTCACACTGTCCTTCTGTCAGTCGACGGCGATTCGCCGGATCAATATGCGTTCGAGTCCGTGGGCGGAAATATTTCGCTAATGGGTATCGTCGATTTTGCTGAGATTCGGCCAAACTGCACTGAAGTCACCCTGGCGTTTCATTACGAGATTAAAAATAAGCTGTTTGGCTGGCTGGATCGACGGCTGCAGTTCGTGGATAGTTTTGTGACCGCCGAACTGCGCAGTATTCGTGCGCACTTCGAAGGGATCGCCGCGAGCTACCTCGAGCATGCGCGCGTAGTGCCGATGTTCCAAGCGGCTACTGCCTGATACGCGAACATCTGAAGACCGCGCAAAAGCTTATGTTTGCACGGCCACACGTATGGCAACGGATCAGCGTACTCGCACAGCGTGGGTTCTATCGAGACGCAGAGTCTGACCAGGCTTGAGCGTTATCGTCGCCTTCGGGTCGCGAATTTTCGCTCCATCGATCTCCACGCTGCCTTGTTTAATTAGTCGCGAGATTTCGCTATGTGACCTTTCCACATTGAATACTTCGCGGTACACATTCGAAATCAGCGCGACGGCCGCCAGTCCTTTCTCTGGCATCCCTGAAAATGTGGGGAGATCGGCATGTTCCAGATCGCGTTTGCTGAAGCGAGTGTTCCACTCGTTGAGCACTCTTTCAGCAGCGGCCCGTGAGTGATAGGTCTGAACGATTTCGAACGCGAGCTGCTTCTTGGCTTCGAGCGGATGCACGTTAGCCTGCGGAGTGCGTCCGAGGAGCAAATCATAATAGCGCGCCATCAAATCGTCTGAGATACTCATTAGTTTCCCGAACATCTCAGAGGCGGGCTCTTTAATTGCGACAAAGTTGCCGAGACTCTTGCTCATTTTCCTGCAACCATCCAACCCCTCGAGAATCGGGAGGAGAAAAACCACCTGCTGTGGGAGCCCTTCTTCTCTTTGGAAATCCCGCCCGATTAGAATGTTGAAAAGCTGGTCTGTCCCTCCGAGCTCGACATCGGCCTTTACCATGACTGAATCCCAGCCCTGCATGATTGGGTATTGAATTTCGTGGGCGTGAATTGATTGCTGGTTATCAATGCGGGTTTTGAAATCTTCGCGCTGTAACATTTGCTGCAACGTCACGCGGCTGTTGAGCCGAATCACCTCTTCAAAAGACATCGCTCGGAACCAATCGCCGTTGCAAACGGTTTCTGTCCGGCCCGGATCCAGGATCTTAAAAGCTTGCTCGCGGTAAGTGGCAGCGTTCGCCTGCACTTCGGCGTAGGTCAATTGCCGCCGCGTTACCGAACGGCCACTTGGGTCACCGATCATTCCGGTGAAATCGCCGATGATGAGAATTGCCTGGTGACCCAGGTCCTGAAATTGCCGCAGTTTTCGCAAAACAATCGTATGCCCAAGATGAATATCCGAGGTGGTTGGATCGACGCCTAATTTCACCCGCAGCGGTCGTCCAAGCGCGAGTTTCTGACGCAATTCGTCCGCGTCGATGATCTGCGCTGCCCCTTTGGTTAGCAACGCAAGAGCTTCATCCGGTTGCATGATCAACAATAGCGCGCCCGGCTTATGCGCTACTTGTTTTTGTTTAGCAATTCGCGCACCTGGTCAATCGTAAGTGGCGCGTTTTGCCGGTTGAGCGATTTTTGTTTTTTACCCTGATCTAGAAACGGCCTTTTCTCTCCGTAGGGATGACTGGCGACTTTTTTGTCCGACTGAGGGACATCGTGGGCAGCGCGAGTCGGTTGAGTTGGATAAGTAAAGCGACAATTTCCAATTGCTTGCTGCGAAGAGTTTTCGAACGCGCTGTGGCTGCCATGAAACGCCTGGGAATCGACTTGGCGCGTCGAGAATTCACGCGTTCGCGAGAACGTTTTCGAATTCGATTTTTCCTCCACGTAAAATGTACCCACGTTTGCCTTTTTTTTGATT
>JBEDUS010000153.1:0-9682 GCA_040414975.1 Candidatus Udaeobacter sp. | reverse complement strand
TTGCAACCTGTGGTGATCCCTTCGTCACGCCACAAAGCCGCGCGCAACGTAGTTTATTTCCCCGGGTCGACCATCGGGAACTTCGAGCCGGATGAAGCGTTGGAATTTCTGCGTCGAATTGCCAACGTCTCTTGTCAGGATGGGGGGTTGTTAATCGGCGTTGATTTGCAAAAGGATAAAAATGTGATTGAAGCCGCCTACAACGACAGCGCTGGCGTTACGGCGCAATTCAATTTGAACTTGCTGGCACGCATTAATCGCGAGCTGGGTGCACATTTTGACCTAAGCCGATGGCAACATCGCGCAATTTACAACCCAGACGCTGGCCGCATCGAAATGTATTTAATCAGCGCGACCGACCAGAAAGTTCAGATAGGCGAACAGGAATTTCGCTTCCGCGCCGGTGAAAAAATCCTGACTGAGCATTCCTATAAGTATACGCCTGAGGGGTTCACTGCGCTGGCTCGCCAGGCCGGATTTGATTTCGCTAATCTATGGACTGACGACGCGCGGCTGTTTGGCGTTTTCTATTTCTCCTGTACCCAGGGTCATTGACCCGGCGGCAGTCAACGCCTGCGCCCAAAAACCGGTAGCAGCAGCCATGTGTGCTGCACGGTCCAAACCATCTACGCTTGCAGGCAACACGCCTGCCTCTGCAGAATATCGCATATCGCAATGAGCGCTCTCGTTAAACTTGCCGACGTGAGCAAACGCTACGCGGACGCAACCGCGTTGCATTCGACGAATCTTTCCGTCGAACGCGGCAAGACCACCGTTCTCATTGGGCCGAGCGGCTGCGGCAAATCAACCTTGCTCCGATTGATCATTCGTTTGATTGTGCCCGACTCTGGCGCAATCGAGTTCAACGGCGAACTAATTACATCCGATACAATCGGCGCTCTTCGCAGGCGGATTGGATACGTGATTCAGGAGGGTGGTTTATTCCCGCATCTGACTGCTCGGGCCAATGTTCTGTTGATGGCGCGCCATATCGGCAAATCCGCGGATGAAATGCACGACAGGCTCGCCGACTTGTGCCAGCTCACAAGATTTCCCGGGAATCTGCTCTCGCGATATCCCGTCGAGCTTTCCGGAGGTCAGCGACAGCGGGTTGGCTTGATGCGTGCGTTAATGCTTTCACCGGAGCTGTTGTTGCTCGACGAGCCGCTTGGTGCGCTAGACCCGTTGGTGCGCGCTTCGTTGCAAAAGGATCTCAAAGAAATTTTTGCGCGGTTGCAGCAGACCGTGCTCTTCGTCACGCACGATTTGGCGGAAGCGGTTTATTTTGGCGATGAGATAGTCCTCATGAATGATGGCCGAGTAGTCCAAAAGGGCTCCGTTACTGATCTCCGCGAAAAGCCCGCTGACCCTTTCGTGTCGGAATTCATCAACGCGCAACGTGGATTCACACTGACATGAAATCGCTTGAGCCATCAAGGAGCGGCGGTCGCCCGTCTGCCGCAAGCATTCGGCGGCTGGGAAGCCGCTGCTCCCTGGTCGCTGCGCTCGTCTTTATTCCACTCGTATGCGCATCGGCAAAGCCGATCATCATCGGCTCAAAAAAATTCACTGAATCGTATGTTCTGGGTGAGATCGCCAGGCGCACTCTAAATGATGCCGGAGTCGCAGCCGAACATCGCCAGGGAATGGGCGGCACAATCATTCTCTGGCAAGCACTGCGCGGCGGACAAATCGATCTCTACCCGGAATACACGGGAACAATTGCGGAAGAAATCCTAAAGAATGGTCAGCAACCATCATTTTCAGAAATTCGAGAGGCGCTCCGGAAATTGGGCGTTGGCATGACCGATCCACTCGGGTTCAACAACACCTATGCATTGGTCATGCGACGCAGCGAAGCCCAGCGCCTCGGTGTTCGTACCATCAGCGATCTGCGAAATCACGCGGAGCTCAAGATCAGGCTCACGCATGAATTTCTGGGCCGCCAAGATGGCTGGCGGCCGTTGCGAGAGCGTTACCGGCTTCCTCAACAGAACGTCATCGGAATTGATCATGCTCTCGGTTACGCGGCACTCGCCAACGGCTCCATTGATGTAAAAGACGCTTATTCAACCGATGCAAAGATTGAAGAAAACGATCTGGTAGCGCTCGAAGACGATCTCCGGTTTTTTCCAAAGTATGACGCGGTGTTCCTGTTTCGGTCGTCCGTATCGCCCTTTGCGATCAATGCGTTGCGCCGGCTGGAAGGGACGCTGGATGAAAAACGCATGATTCACCTCAACATGGAGGCAGAGCGCACAAAGGATTACACGTTCGCCGCAAACTTGTATTTCGAAGGTACCGGAAGATCGGCAAGTTCCGCGGGTGAATCCTTTCCGCACAAGCTTGCGCGCTGGACCTTACGTCACCTCGAACTCGCAGGATTTTCGCTGTTGCTCTCGGTGATCATCGGGATTCCGCTTGGCATCCTTGCCAGCCGCGGTGGAGTGATTGGGCAGGGAATTCTTGGCTTCGCCAGCGTTGTGCAAACGATCCCATCGCTCGCGCTACTGGCATTGCTTGTCCCGCTACCATTTTTTGGGATCAGCGTACGTACTGCCGTCGCTGCCCTTTTCCTTTATGGGTTGTTGCCGATTGTGCGGAACACTGCGAGTGGCTTACAGGACATTCCGCGATTGCTACGTGAATCTGCTGTTGCGTTAGGACTCAGCCCGTTCATCCGGCTCTGGAAAATCAATCTGCCGATGGCGTCGCGCTCGATTCTCTCAGGAATCAAGACCAGCGCGGTAATCAACGTCGGTACCGCAACGCTGGCGGCATTGATCGGCGCCGGAGGTCTGGGTGAGCCTATCTTGAGTGGTCTTAACTTGAACGATCACGTAACGATTTTGCAGGGGGCCATCCCTGCGGCACTGCTGGCGCTGCTTGTGCAATGGTTTTTCGACGTGCTTGACCGCGTTCTGATTCCCAAAGGACTGCGATTGTAGGTTAGTGTAGGGCGCCACCGCGGGGCGGCGGTGACGGACGGCGCGGCGATCTGTCCCTACCAATTTCATCAACCCGGGAAAGCGATGTAAGGTACTTATATGGCAATCGCTTCGATCAATCCGGCTACGGGCGAAAAGCTGAAAGAGTTTGCTCCGTTCGACGATGCAGAAATCGAGAAAAGGCTGAAGCGCGCCGAGAATGTATTCAGGAAATATCGGCGAACTGCGTTCACCGAGCGCTCAGTCCTTATGGAGGCCACCGCGGAACTGTTGCTCCAGGAAAAGGAGAGACTTGCCGAGATCATCACCCTCGAAATGGGCAAGCTGTACCGAACCTCCGTCGAGGAGGTTGTGAAATGTGCGAGCGGCTGCCGATTTTATGCGGAAAATGGGGAGCGGTTTCTTGAGGATGAACCGGCACAAACCGACGCCGCACGCAGCTATGTCCATTACGAACCGCTTGGACCGGTCCTCGCAATCATGCCGTGGAATTTTCCGTTCTGGCAGGTGTTTCGATTCGTCGCGCCGGCTCTAATCGCCGGCAACGTCGGACTGCTCAAACACGCCTCAAATGTGCCGCAGTGCGCGCTTGCGATTGAACGAATACTTTGCCGTGCAGGGTTCGACGACGGAGTTTTTCAAACGCTGCTCATCGAACCGGAACAGGTCGAAAAGATAATTGTCGATCCGCGTGTGACAGCCGTAACGCTAACGGGCAGCGAAAAAGCCGGGAGCGCGGTAGCGAGCACCGCTGCTCGTCAGATCAAGAAAAGTGTACTTGAACTGGGTGGCAGCGATGCATTCATCGTGATGCCGAGCGCGAATTTCGAGAGCGCGCTGAGCACTGCAGTCAAAGCCCGCACCATCAACACCGGACAATCATGCATCGCAGCGAAGCGACTCTTCATTGCTGACGAAATCTACGACGAGTTTCTTGACCAGTTCGTAGATAGAATGCGCGCGTTGAAAGTCGGCGATCCGATGGATCCGGTTACCGAAATTGGGCCGCTCGCAACCGAACAAATTCTGCAAGGTGTGCACGATCAGGTACAAAAATCGATTGCAGCAGGCGCAAAACTGTTGACCGGCGGAAATCGGATTCATGGCTCCGGTTTTTTCTATGAGCCAACGGTCCTCGTCGATGTACCACGAGAGTCACCTGCCTATCGCGAAGAGGTTTTCGGCCCGATTGCATCCATTTTCCGGGTAGGCGATGCAGCGCAGGCGATCGATATGGCAAACGACAGTTCGTTCGGTCTCGGAGCCAGTGCGTGGACAAATAATCGAGAGGAACAGGAACTCTTCACCTCGGATCTGGAGGCCGGAATGGTTTTCATCAACGCGATGGTCGCCTCCGATCCGCGCCTGCCGTTCGGCGGAGTGAAACGTTCCGGCTTTGGGCGCGAACTCGGCGCCGCAGGAATTCGCGAATTCACCAACACGAAGACAATTTGGATTTCCTGAGAAGCGGAGACTGGAATGATTTACCAAGTCCAGGAAACTCCACCGTAGAAGGAGCGACCGTCGCCGGGATGGAAAATCTCAGGATTCGGTTCGGTGCGTGCGTCTGCGATCACATCGATGGAGGCCGCATAGTGCTGATTCGTCAGGTTCCGGCAATCGATAAACACTGAGAATCCATTGGGCCGTCGAAGTCCAGCACGGAAACCAAGCAGTGCATAACTATCCGCAAGGAGCGTGTTCGCCTCATCAACTGGATAACTTGAGAGGTTACACTGCAGGGTTGGGCCCGCGTAGAAACCAGACGGGCTTTGGTAAAGCAATTGCGCTTCGTAAACATGAATCGGAATTCCCGGAAGGCGATTGTCGCCGTAAACAGGATTTTGATCCATATGGAAATCGTTGAGCGTGTAGCTCTGTTCGAGTGACAGACGATCGCCAGCGCGATTCGACTGCTTTGGCATGAAGATGCCCCGAAGCAATTCGACTTCCAGGCTTGCCTCGATTCCTTGATGAATTGTGCGGGGGACGTTCCTGGTACCTAGATCGTTCCCGAAGGCGTCATTGATTTCGAGTAATTCATTACGAAACCACGAGTGATAAAGCGACAACTCCCAGTGAAACCGCGAATACTCTCCGCGAGTTCCGACTTCGATGGTTCAGGCGTGTCGCGGCTGCAACACCGTGTAAGTAACGCCGGAATTCGGACCTTCAGTAAAATCGACCAGATTGTCCAGCGACGGCGGCTGCCAACTGCGACTGAAATTCACAAACGCCTGTGTTTTGGGATTGATTTCGTACATCGCGCCCAGCTTGGGATTGAATCCCCAAAAATTTTGGCGATGTGATTGATTTCCTTCCGCGTCGGTCAGGAACTCGTCCTTGAAATGGCGCTTCGCGAAAATTGCCTGCGCTCCGGCGAGGATCGAGAACCGCGGTGTGAGATACAACTGGTCCTCGAGATAGGCTGGAAGGTTTATCGAAGTGCCTATGGCTCGCGCAGTCGTTGCACCCGTGTGCCCGAAGATATTTTCGTAATTTTGGGTGGGCTCCTTTTCGTACTGTGGGCTCAGACCAAGTGTAAGGATATTTCGCAAGCCAAAGAGCTCGTAACGGCTAACGAAATTGATATTCCCGCCAATATTGTCCGAATAAAACTGCTCGATCCCTTCCCGAAAATCCGGTGAAAAGAATCCGCGGTTCTCGACATCGTGATGGAACCAGAACGCACCGACATAAAACTGAATCTCTTCAGTCTGAATGGTTAGCTTGTCCGCCAGGCGAATGCTCGACAACGACTTGTTCCAATCCTGGGCTATCGCGAGCGGATTAGCCATCGTGGGATCGTTTTCCATTTCTGACTTGGTCAAACCACCCGGCAGATTCCGATTGAACCGGTCCAGTGTTAGATAAAATCGATTCTCAACCTGGTCGCTGAACTTGTAGCCGAGATCAGTAAAAAAGATTTCTGTGTTCTCGCGGCTATGCTCGCGATAGCCCTCACGCTCTCTAAAATCGATCGCACCAAATTCATCGAACGGCCCTTGCACCGCGCCGCCGCTCATGTCGCCACGGAAGAATCCGTAACTCCCCCCTTCAAGCCGGACTTGGAATGGCACCGCATTGTACCCCGTAAACGGCACGAAATTGATTGCCCCGCCAAGCGTTAGCGCGCCGTATTTAAATGCATCGGCGCCTCGAAAGACTTCCGCGTAGTTGAGTGCCGCAACATCAATATCCTCGAGAATTGTCTCGCCATCCCCCTGATTATAGTTCAGGCCGTCCATTAAAAGCATCACACCAAGCGGCTCCTCTTCAGATGTGATACCCGACCCTCGAATCGAAATCTTGGAAACCTCTATCCCGTTTTCCGACTGAAGGAAAACGCCCGGGGTTCGTTGCAGCAAATCTTCGAAGTTGGACGCGCGACCGAGTTCCATATCCTCGTTCGTCTTGAGTGTAAAGGCGCCCGGAATCGCTGTCTTCTGCTTCGCAGCTTCCTCGGGGGACACCGAAATGAGTGATCCCATCGCTTCTGCCGTCACCGTCACTCCCTCGAGTTCCGAAGGTGCTGGTGTTGAATCCTGGGCGAGAATTGGCCCTGCACCGTTTGCAAACAAAAGCACGGCCCAGAAATATGAACGCAAGGATCTCATGGACCTATTTGTGGCACGTTGTCTTCCATCCCGCCCGGCTGCTAATTTTCTAGCGGTCCATTGCGCAAGCCGAGCCATCGGACGCTAACGGGTTCCGAGGCGGTCATATTGTCCTGAAAGCGGCAGATAAAGGCTGCAGAGGAAAAAGCTCTCTCTCGTCCAGGTTATTTACCATGAATCGACCCATTTGCCGCTAAGGAAATTGAAGTTCACAGAATAAGCGGATTTCAGGCGCAGAAATTACATAAGTGTAATAATCATGGTCGAGCATCTTGTAGCCGACTTCTGCTTCATTGATTCCTCGGGTGACACCGGTTTATTCGAGCTGTCGGCTGCCTTCGCTCCGGAATTGCAATGACTGCAACGGCTCCGATCACAAAAGCGGTCATCTTTACGAAAGGGGGGCCAATCAATGGGAAACCGGGAGTCGCTTCACAAATCGCCATCCGTTTCGCTCGTAACCAAGCGATTTGTAAAACTTGTGAGCGTCGTCCCGGGTAAGCCGTGTATCCAATGCGACGCGCCTGATTCCTCTTTTAGTTAAATCTTTCTCCGCATTCGCAATCAACGCGCGGCCAATTCCGCGGCGACGCGCCGTGTTCAAAGTCACAAGCACAAGAATCCGCCCAGACGGATCGCTGTGCTCGTAGCTTGGGTACGTGAGCGTGCCGATCATTCCACAAACGCGGCCATCCATAATGGCGACAAGCGTCTTGTAGGCAGGGTTAGACAAAATCGACTTCAGACGCGTTTCCATTTCTGTGCGCTTTGTTTCATAGCCGAGTTCGCACATCAGCACAGCGAGCTCCGGCGCGTCGTCCAGTTTAGCGTCTCGAATTTGGACGTCGCTTTTCTGTCGTGGCAGCCGTGTCAGTTGCGAGTCTGATTCCACCGCAGGTGACACGCCTGCCTCTACGGTGTTGCCGCGTCGATTGCGGCTAGTCATTTATTTTCAACGGCTCTCAACCGCGGCAACAACTGCTCTAGTATTGACGCTACCGATTCGTCGACGCTTTGGCGATCCGTGTGAACCACAATCTCGGGATCCTTCGGCGCTTCATAAGGTGCGTCGATCCCGGTGAACTCACGGATCTGACCAGCCCGCGCCTTCTTGTAGAGATTCTTGGGATCACGCGCCTCGCAAACTTCCAGCGGCGCATCGACGAACACTTCGATAAATTCGGCGTTACCTTCCAACGCAATCTCTCGCGCGCGGCTGCGATCCATCCGATAAGGCGAGATGAATGCAGTAATTACGACGGTGCCGGCATCCGCCATGAGCTTCGCGACTTCACTGACGCGGCGAATATTTTCCACGCGGTCGTCTGGCGCGAATCCGAGATTTGAGTTTAATCCGTGCCGAATGTTGTCGCCATCGAGGACATAGGTATGCATGCCGCGATGGAACAGATCGCGTTCAAGAGATTGTGCGATGGTCGATTTCCCGGCGCCTGAAAGCCCCGTCAACCAGATCACCGCGCCCCGATGACCGGTGCGTATTGACCGTTCGCTGGCGGTAATTTTACCTTCTGTCCAAAAGATGTTCTTGCTCTTTGCAACGGTGCGGTCCGTATAAACGCCGCCAAAAATCGTTCCGCCGCCACAGATTTTTCCGTCGTCTATGATCACAAACCGCCCGAGATTCGGAATCCGATCGTGATTGTCGATAACAAGTGGTCCTCGAGTTTGGATTGTAAGCTTGCCAATCTCGTTTCGCTCCAACTGTTCGCGTCCGTCGCCCTTGCTTTCGAGCGTCGAAGAATCCATGACTCGCTCGATTGATACGACCTCACATTTCACGTCCTGGGTCGCTAACCGGAGGCTGTACAAATGTCCAATCCGCAGCGGTTCGCGCACGATCCAGAAAAGGTCTGCGTGAAAACGATTTGTCTCGATTGGCGTTTCATTTTCATGCGACGCAACATAGCCGCGCTCCACGAAAATCTGTTCACTGAGCGTGATCCCGATCGAATCTCCTGCGACGGCTGGGCCGTTATCTTCCTGCGCGCTCCAACACTCGATCGTAGCCACCACAGACGATTTGTTCGCCGGCGAGAACACCAGCTGGTCCCCTACCCTTAACGTTCCCGTTTCAATCCGGCCTGCAATAATCCGCCGCCCATCAAAACGGTAAACATCCTGAATACAAAAACGGAGCGGAAGATCGATATCGCGCTCTTGCGGCTCCAGCAAATCAAGTGCTTCAAGAACGCTCGCCGCGCAGTACCATTTCATCTTCATACTTGCCCGCGCGACGTTCTCGCCTTCCCTGGCCGACGCCGGAATAAACGCCCGCGCTTCCAACCCAAGCTCGCGAAGAAACTTTCGATATTCCTGCTCGATCTCGCGAAATCGCTGCTCAGAATAATCCACGAGGTCCATCTTGTTGACTACCACGATGACGTGCTTAATGCCGAGCATGCCCAGCAGGTAGGCGTGGCGGCGGCTCTGCTCACGCACTCCTTCGTCCGCGCTGATCACAAGTATCGCCGCATCGGCTCTCGATGCGCCCGTGATCATGTTCTTTAAGAATTCCTTGTGTCCCGGTGCATCGATAATGGCGTATTGCCGTCGCGACGTTCGAAAAGGAATTTCCGTCGTATCAATCGTGACGTTTTGTTTCTGCTCCTCAAGCAGCGCATCGAGCAAAAAGGCAAACTCAAATCCCATTCCCTCTGCAGCACATGCTTTCTTTATCTCCTCGACCTTGCCGTCAGCTAAAGAGCCAGTGTCATGCAAAATGCGCCCAATCAGCGTGGACTTTCCATGATCGACATGACCCACAAAAACGACGCGCAGCTTTGCCGCAACGTCTGAAGTTGAACGTTGAGCGTTCGACGTTGAGCGTTGAGCGCTTGCTTTGTCGCTCATAGGAATCCTTTTGCTCGGAGTTTCTGCATCGCATTCCGTTCGTAATGGTCCTGCGCACGGCCGGCGCGCTCAGTAGTTTTTGTTGCTTCCAGCTCGGCGATGATTTCATCGATCGTCGAGGCACTGCTTTCGATGGGATGCGTGATGGCACTGCAGCCTAACGAACGAAACCGTTTTCCGTTTCGAGCGAAATACATCTGCGGGATCGGTATGTTTTCCCGTTGGATGTATCGCCAAATATCCACC
>JBEDUS010000152.1:0-2198 GCA_040414975.1 Candidatus Udaeobacter sp. | reverse complement strand
GCGGTGCGCCTCAGTTAGGGTGCGTTGATCTGCGCCTAACAGATAGCCGCAAGTCAACCAGAAGTCTGACAGCGTGGTGAGCACTTCGCCGCGGGCCTTGAATCGTCGCGGTGAACAAATGACCGGTGGACACAATGTTATTACCCGACCTGTTTGCGCCATCCGCCTAGAAAAATCCAGATCCTCAAACAGGTCGAGATTGCGAAAGCCGCCAAGGTCTTCAAAAGTTTGCCGGCGGACAAAGATTGCCTGATCGCCGAGAAACCAACCGATTGATTGCGTGCGTAAGCCGGAAAGGAAACATGTGGTCTTCAAGAACCACGAAGTTGAATCATACCTTCTCTTGAACCCGCCGCCGACAATTTCCGGCCGCACCAGGAATGACTCGATCTGATCGAGTGCCGAGTCCGGTAATACAGTATCGGCGTGCAAAAAAAGCAGAATTCCACCGCTGGCATACTGTGCGCCAAGATTCATCTGGAATGCGCGCTGTCTCTGCGGGCTGAAAACAACGCTGTGGTTCGCCTTCTCCGCGATGCACCTGGTACCATCCGAGCTGCCGGCGTCAACGACGATCACTTCCTTCTTTGCTCTGCTGCGTGTGATCGAGTTCAACGTTGCAGTCAAATGCGCGGCTTCATTGTATGTTGGGATGATTAACGAGATCATGGCCTGCTTCGAGAACGCGTGTAGAGCAAGCCGAAAATTTTCCGCGCAAACGGGGTCAACCGTTGCTTATTGTAGGCATCGCCGACTTTGCGCCCAAGCTCAGCAAACGTTGGGTAAGCATAAATCATCGTGGCAAGCCGCCCAAGACCGATGCGGTTTTTCATTGCCAGCACAAATTCAGGCAATAACTCTCCCGCGTGAGCAGCGACGAGCGTAACGCCTAGAATTTTGTCGGTCCGTTTGGCTCTTAGTAGTTTAACAAAGCCGAGCTCTTCGCGTTCGACAATTGAGCGATCAACTTCATCGATTCGCAGATGGATCAGCTCATACTCAATCCCTCGCTCCTTAGCTTCCCGCTCACTTAGGCCAACTCGCGCGATCTCAGGATCGGTGTACGTACACCATGGAACGGCCGAATAATCCATTCTCTGCCGCAGAATTTGAGATGGCATCAAGATGTTCCTTACGACCGTTCGAGCTTGGGCATCAGCGACGTGCGTGAATTGATAAGGACCGACGACATCGCCGGCCGCGTAAATGTGCGGCTGGGAAGTCTGCAGGAAGGCGTTTACGGCGACACCGTTCGATTGATATTTTACGCCCGCTGCCTCCAGATTCAGGTTTTCCAGGTTCGGAACTCGTCCGGTTGAGACTAGTAGCGTATCTCCTTCGATCTGGGTTCGTTCCAGCTCACGTGTATCACTCGCGCCGCGCGCCAGCTCCAAATCAACCTGGCCATCGCACCTCGATGCCCGGGTTACTCGCGATGAACAAAGTACGCGAATGTCTTCTGCCTCAAGTTGCCTCTGCATCCACTCTGCTACATCCCGATCCTCTTTCGGCAAGATTTGATCCAGCATTTCGACGATCGTTACTTTGACGCCAAGACGGCTCATAGCCTGGGCAAGCTCGCAGCCAATCGGTCCTCCACCCAAGACAATCATGCTGTCCGGCTTTTTTGGCAGCTCATCGAAAATCGTTTCGTTCGTCAGAAACGATATGGTTTCTAGGCCTTGAATTGGCGGAATGCCTGGCCGTGTCCCGGTGGCAATCACAAAGTTCTTCGCCCGCAATCTCTGATCGTTAACGACGAGTTCGCGCGCCGAAACAAATCTCGCTTCGCCAAGGAATACATCGACTCCGAGCGACTCAAAGCGTTCAATCGAGTCGTGTGGAGCGATCTTAGCCCTCTGGGATCGCATCGATGCAAAAACATCTTCGAATTCGAATACTGGATCCTGCTTCTTTAATCCCCATCTGGAAGCGTTTCGGATTGTGTGAATAACCCGCGCGGAGGCAATAAGGGCCTTGCTTGGAACACAGCCATAGTTCAGGCAATCGCCCCCCATTCTATTTCGCTCGATGAGAGCGACCCGTCCCCCAAGACCGGCGGTAGCAGCGGCCGTCACCAATCCTGCAGTACCGGCCCCAACGACTATAACGTTATAAACACCCAGGCCTTTCTGCTCTGACATAGCTTCCTGAAAGTCGCATCAAGACGGAAAACCTCTTCTTCGCTTGGCAAACAA
>JBEDUS010000151.1:0-7002 GCA_040414975.1 Candidatus Udaeobacter sp. | reverse complement strand
CCAACCGTAAATTTGAAACTTGCTATCCTTCCACGCCTGACCGCCCGGCCCATCGTAGATCGCCTGCATCAATGGACCTGGTGCAAGCTCACCAGGATCACCGATGATCGGAGTTCCGCCGATTTGCCAATCGCCCGAAGGGAAAGGTGGTGAATCGAATGGTGGAGGCGGAATGCGGCGGGGGTTTGGCGCATTGGGATCAGGCGGAACGAAGGCAGGCGTGCCTAACTGTTCTAAAAACGCTTGGCCCAAACGTTGCGCGAATGGCTCGTGTAATTTCTTTTCTGCGCGCGCAGCCTTTTCTTGTTCTTCCTTGCTCTGGGCTTTCGCTTGCTCGTGTCTGACCTTAGCTTTTTCGTTAACACGAGACCGCGGAGTGGAATCTGCAATGGCCTTTTCTTTTTGAGCCAATATTTTCTCACGTTTATCTAGTGCTTTCTCACGTGCGTCCAGCTTGGCTTTTTGTTGAGCAAGCTGCCGTTTTTCATCGGTCAAACCTTCAGGCACCTGTTGTGCCTCTGCCATCGCACAGGTGATCGCAAAGCCAATCGCGAGTACATAATTCATTTTCATGTCAATTTGCCTCCTTATGTTCAGTGCAGGTTCTAGCGGGGATTATCGATGAACCAGGTCCAGAATAGATCAGTGGGCAGCGTGTCCATTTCACCGCGATGGCGTGCGTGCTGTTGCCATCGCGGCATTCCGCTATTTCTCTCATCAGTTGGAGAACTTCCGCTTGATCCAGATCTGCCATTCCACCCGTCGCCGCCGAAATGTGGAATGTTCGGTAGGGAAAACATCCCCCTGAGTGGCATTGGAACGACCACGAAAACGTAAGTGCGAGTCGCTTTCATCAGTGCTGCTGGTCCAGTGCGAGATTCAGTCGCAGGACATTCACACCGGGGTCACCAAAAACGCCGAGATTGCGCCTATCGGTATTCTGCTGGACGAGTTCGCGAACCTTATCTTTGCTCAATCCACGAACTTTAGCGACACGCGGCAATTGCAGCTCGGCGTTTTGCAAACTGATGTGAGGATCGAGACCGCTGCCTGACGCGGTCACCGCATCCGCCGGTACCGGCTCTGATTCGGTCAAACCGTTCTCTGCACGATACGCTGCTATGCGGTCTTTGATTAAGTCGTTCAGTTTTCGAGACGTCGGTCCAAAGTTGCTGCCGCCGGAACTAGTTGCGTCGTAGCCGTTGCCCGCGGCGGAAGGTCGTGGATGAAAATATTTCGCATCCGTGAATCCTTGGCCCAACAGTTTCGAGCCGCGTACCACGCCGTTTTGATCGACGATCAAACTGCCGTTCGCTTGGTCCCGAAAGAACGCCTGAGAAATGCCGAAAACAATAAGCGGATAAATGCCGGAGCAGATTATTGCAAGTACGAGCGTCGATATGACCGCACCGCGGATATGGGAGAAGAATTCTTTCATTTCGTCAGGCCATGTGCAGCGCAGTGATAATGAGATCGATTAGTTTGATGCCGATAAACGGAACGACGAGGCCGCCGAAGCCGTAGATGAGAAGATTGCGCTGTAAGATGGCGAGCGCCCCCATCGGCTTATAAGCAACACCGCGCAATGCCAGAGGGATGAGCGCGACAATGATCAACGCGTTGAAAATTACGGCGCTGAGAATGGCACTCGTAGGGCTGTGAAGATGCATGATGTTGAGCGGCGCGACCTCGGAAAACCTGGCCATCAACATCGCGGGAATAATTGCGAAATACTTCGCCACATCATTCGCGATACTGAACGTGGTAAGCGAGCCGCGCGTGATGAGCATCTGTTTTCCGATCTCAACAATGTCGATTAGCTTTGTCGGGTTACTGTCGAGATCGACCATGTTCCCCGCTTCGCGCGCGGCCTGTGTGCCTGTGTTCATGGCAACGCCGACATCGGCTTGGGCGAGCGCGGGCGCATCGTTCGTCCCGTCGCCAGTCATCGCAACCAGGTGACCCTCGGCCTGTTCGTGTCGGATGCGTTTGAGTTTTTGTTCTGGTGTCGCTTCCGCCATGAAGTCGTCCACGCCAGCCTCCGCGGCGATAGCCGCTGCGGTGAGTGGATTGTCGCCGGTGATCATCACCGTCTTGATTCCCATTTTGCGCAACTGTGCGAAGCGCTCCTTGATTCCCCCTTTGACCACATCTTTGAGCTCGATCGTGCCGAGAGTCATCATGTCCGACGCGACAACCAGCGGAGTGCCGCCACGATGCGAAATTTCGTCAACCGTGCTTGTGACCGGCTGCGGAAATATTCCGCCCGCCAACTCGACAAATCCGCGTACAGCTTCGGCCGCGCCTTTACGCACACGCATTGTCGGTTGGGCGCCGTTAGCATGAAGATCGACACCACTCATGCGGGTCTGCGCGGTGAACGGTACGAACGTCGCCTCCAATTCGTGCATGTCGCGTGCGCGCAATCCAAATTTCTCTTTTGCCAGCACGACAATCGAGCGTCCTTCAGGAGTTTCGTCTGCCAGTGAGCTCAATTGCGCGGAGGCCGCGAGATCGTCAGGTGAAATGCCAGGCGCTGGATGGAACGCAACCGCCATGCGGTTTCCAAGCGTAATCGTCCCGGTTTTATCGAGGAGCAAAACGTCGACATCTCCGGCAGCTTCCACGGCGCGACCGCTCATAGCCAGCACATTGCGCTGCAGCACTCGATCCATTCCCGCAATTCCAATCGCGCTAAGCAACCCGCCTATCGTTGTCGGAATCAGACAAACCAGCAGCGCCACGAGAACTGGAATCCAGAACGCTGCGCCTGAATAAATGCCGAACGGTTTCAGTGTGACGCAGACGAGGAGGAAAATGAAAGTCAATGCCGCCAGCAGAATCGTGAGCGCGATTTCGTTAGGCGTTTTCTGGCGGCGCGCGCCTTCGACCAGCGCGATCATTTTGTCCAGAAAGCCGGCGCCTTTATCGGCCGTGACACGGATGACGATTCGATCGCTCAATACGCGTGTTCCACCGGTGACCGCGCTTCGGTCGCCCCCACTCTCGCGAATTACAGGCGCCGATTCCCCCGTGATCGCTGCTTCGTCCACACTAGCGATCCCCTCGACAACGTCACCGTCCGCAGGAATGATGTCCCCCGCTTCACAAACGACCAAGTTACCTTTCTGTAATATCTGGGCGGGAACTCGCTCTTCGTGGCTGTTCCTAAGGCGCCGGGCCATTGTTTCCTTTCGCGCCCGGCGCAGACTGGCTGCTTGCGCTTTGCCGCGGCCTTCTGCAACGGCTTCAGCGAAATTAGCAAAGAGCACTGTGAACCAGAGCCAGATCGCCAGTTGTGCAACGAAGCCGCGCAATGCCGGCTCAGTCGTGAAAATTCCCACTGTCGTGAGCGCAGCGCCGACCATTGTCACGAACATGACCGGGTTTTTCACCATCAGACGCGGGTTCAATTTTTTGAACGCGTCGCCGATGGCCGGGCCGACAATGTTCCAATCGAAAAGCGATGCAGGTTTTTGTGTCATGAAGTTCGGGTTTTGACGTTAAAAAAGTTTGCCGCCTTGCATGAGAAAGTGTTCGACGATTGGCCCGAGCGTCAGCGCGGGGAGAAAGTTGAGCGCGCCGACCAAAAGCACAGTGCCGAGCAGCAGAATCAGAAACGTTCCGCCATGTACTGGAAACGTGCCTGCGCTAGCTGGCGCGACTTTCTTCTGCACCAACGAACCAGCCAACGCCATGATGGGTACGATCATCAGGAACCGGCCGAATAACATATCGAGGCCGAGCGTCGTGTTGTACCAAGGCGTATTGCCAGTCAGGCCGGCGAATGCGCTGCCGTTATTTCCCGCACCCGAAGTGAACGCATATAGAATTTCGCTGAGTCCGTGTGGACCCTTGTTGTTCAATCCATCCAGGCCCCATTTGCTCACGATCGCCGATGCGGCGAAGCCCAAAATAGAGATGGCCAGGATGAGCAAGGAGAGCATTGCCATCTTCACGTCGTATGCTTCAATTTTTTTTCCGAGATATTCCGGTGTGCGACCGACCATCAGACCTGCGATGAAAACCGCGAGTACCACAAACACGAGAATCCCGTACAGGCCGGCGCCGACTCCGCCAATAATGATTTCGCCTAACTGCATGTTAAACAGCGGAACGAAGCCACCGAGCGGCGTAAACGAATCATGGGCTGAGTTGACCGCGCCGCAGGAAGCATCGGTGGTCACAGTGGCAAAGAGGGCGGAATTGAAAATTCCAAAGCGCACCTCCTTGCCCTCCATATTTCCGTCCGCTGCCGCGATGCCGAGATGCTGGTGGATCGGGTTGCCGGATGATTCCGCCCACCAACACAAGAGCACACCGCCGAGAAACAAGACCACCATTGCCGTCCACACGGTCCAACCATGCTTCTGATTCTTCACCATTCGGCCGAGGTAGTAAGTGAGTCCGCTGCCGATTGCGAATATCGACAACATCTGTGCAAAATTTGACAGTGGCGTGGGATTTTCGAATGGATGCGCCGCGTTCGCGTTCGCGTATCCACCGCCGTTGGTACCCAGCATTTTGATTGCGACTTGTGACGCCATTGGGCCTTGAACGATGTTCTGTTCGGTCACCGTCTGCTGCTCTGTGACTGCTTTGCCGTCTGGTCCCTTGATCGCCTCGCCCTTGGCATTTTTCTTCTCGACCTCGACCTTCATTGGCTCGGTCAGCGTCGCTTTGGTGTAAGGCTTGAAATTTTGAATCATGCCCTGCGACACCAGGAATACTGCGAAGACCAGACAAATCGGCACCAGGAGATAGTAAGTGACCCGAACCAGATCGACCCAGAAATTGCCAATCGTTTTCGCGGAATGCCGCGCAATTGCCCTAACGAGTGCAGCTGCGATCGCTATGCCAGTCGCCGCCGACACAAAGTTGTGAAACGCCAACCCGACCATCTGCGAGAAATACGAGAGCGTCGATTCGCCGCTGTAGTTCTGCCAATTGGTATTGGTTGTGAAACTCGCTGCAGTGTTGAACGCGAGATCGGGATTTACCGCGCCAAACTTTTGTGGATTGAATGGCAGAAAATATTGGAATCGCAGAATCGCATACGTGAAAACGCAGCCGACCAAACTGAAGAGCAACATGGCAAACGTGTACTGTTTCCAATTATGTTCCTCGTCAGGCCTGATCCCCATGACGCGAAACGTCCCGCGCTCGAGAGGACGCAGCACCGGATCGAGCCACGTTCTGCCGTTCGGGTCGAGCACCTGCGCTAGATAAAGGCCCATCGGCTTCGTGATAAGAGCGAGCGCGATCAGAAAGAGAGCGAGTTGAATCCAACCGAATGTTTCCATATCGATCTAGGATTTAGAATTTTTCAGGTCGAATCATTGCCACCAGCAGATAAACGAAGAGCAGCAACGCGATAATCCCAACAATGACTGTTTCCATATGGCGCTGCTACAGCCTCTCGCAAAAACGCACATAGAGGGCGCTAGCGATGAAGAACACGACAATGATCCCCAGAAAGATGACGTCGCTCATAAATCAACTTAAGGATGAGCCAAATTCGCGTGGCAGCGGTAATTAAACCGGACGCTAAATGCGTTAAAAAATGATTAACGCTTGAAAGAAACGGCGGACTAGAGACCGGCGCTGCTTGATCAAAGTTCTCCGCTATTGCTGAAGATGCGCCGCTACTTCGATCTCGGCGGTCTGCGGAAACATGTCGAGCGGCGTAACCGAATTGATCGTGAATTTCCCGTGCAGTTCTTTTAAGTCGCGGGCCAGCGTCGCGGGATTACAGGAAACATAAATCAGCGTCGTTGGTGCAAGATCGAGAATTGCGTGGCGCACGTTTGCCGAAAGGCCGGTTGCGGGAGGATCTACAATGAGCGTCAAGGAACGACGGCTTCCTAACGATCGCGTCCTACCCTCTACGGCTAAAAAGTCGTCGACCCCTGTTAGCTCTTCTTCCACATCGCCAGCGATGTACATTTCTTTGTCGCTCGCGTTTTCTTTTGCGGCAGCGATAGCAAACTTGTCCCAATCAATTCCGACGACGCGCTCAAACTTGTTGAGCAAGGCTTTGGCGAAGAATCCTGCACCGCAGTAAGCATCGATCAGCAAATCTTGATTCGGTGAGAAAAGCTCGACAATCAGATTGCGCAGTGCATCTGCCATCTCATCGTTGATTTGAGAAAAGACCCTGGTCCTTGGCGAAGCGCGCAAGCTGTAATGCCCATCGCGTGGATTTTGTCTCCGCAGTTCTGTCAGCGCGCGGTTTACTTCGTCACACGAAATTGGACACCGCTCGATATCGATCAAGCGGTGCGAATCGCGGGCGAAAAATCCGATCACACCATTTTGCACATGAACCGTGATGCGATTGCGATACTCGTACTGCTTGGGCGACGGGATGATCGGTCGCACCGGAATGTCTTTGAGCTTGCCGATCCGCTGGAGGACATTGCGCACCTGGAGCCATTTAATCGCCAGCTGATGTTCGTAGCCGATGTGCTGGTACGCGCACCCGCCGCAACGGCCAAAATATGGGCACTCCGGACGAATGCGATCCGGTGAGCTTTCCTTAATTTCCACCAGCTCCGCCTCGGCGAATTGTTTCTTCTCGCGCACGATCTCAGCAGAAACGAGTTCGCGCTCAATCGTGTACGGGACGAAAATGGCTTTCCCCTGGTCGCGTCCAACCCCTTTCCTGCCAAAGGCAATGTCCTCGATTCTCAGATCGACAACGCGCATGTAACGATCTCAACGTCCAACGCTCAACGCTCAACGTCCAACCCTCAATGCAGCCGCGGATTCGGAAGTGACGGTGACCAGGAAAAGAAAGATGAGTTCGAGAGCGAGGGTTTGGAGTTAATCACTCACCTGCGATCGGCGTGACCTACGAGAGGATATGCACAGAAGCCGCTTAACTTATCCGAACAACAAGGCCAGGTTCGACTAAGGCTAACCCTAGTTGAAATCCTGGTGCGTATCGCGCACGTAGGGGTATTTCGACTCGTTACCAACCTCAGGCGGAAATTCCGGGTA
>JBEDUS010000150.1:0-2308 GCA_040414975.1 Candidatus Udaeobacter sp. | reverse complement strand
GCCGCAACGTGCGGATGGACGTTCGGTGGAACGGCGGTGACATCAATCGGATACGAGCGCTCGCGCAGGAGTTGGTCACCAAGGACCCAGCGACGTTAAGAGCAGAGGGAGGCGATGGTTTTTCTTGTTAGCGCGGCCGCCTTCCTTGCCTCGCTCTCCGGCCTGTTTTTGTTTTTGCCTTGCCGTTGCAGCCAGATGCGGCCGCAGCGCCTCGTCGATCAGCGTGCGATCATCCGACATCGACGCGCGTCGATGGTGAATTGCCTGGCACGTCAAGCTGCGCGCCGCGGCAGCGATCCAGGCTGGGCGATCAACTACCGTCTAAAACCAAGTTTGGTCCGTAGTGCCTTCGAAAGCTGCCGTACCGACCCGATCGAGGGCTCACAGCGGCTGTGGGCCATAAACGGACCCAACGGTTCCGCCGTCTTTTCCCTTCGCCTCGGCTACTTCCAAGCGGACGACCGAGATAGTAACGCGCGCTCCAGATACGCTATGACCCCGCAACATCCAGCAGAAACGCGGGGGATTATTGATGATCGTCAGCTCTCCACTTTTCGGAGCCTTTCTCGAATGCTTGACGAAATGCTGGCTTCGTTCGCGTGACGAGCCACGCGCCGGAAATGACTATGCCGAATGGGCTCGCTTACGGGAGACGACTTACAGCGAGGATTGTCTCACATACCTGCGCATGACGTTTCCTGAGTGCGATCGCGTGGAATCGCCACCCATTTCTAGGCACGTCAGGAGCCCGACATGGCGACTCGCGACCGACGTGCTCTTGCAGACCAACCGTCTGGAATCGCGCCTGCACGCCCTCGCAAGGAAGCCATCTGAGCGACGAGGTGGACAGGCCCAGTTCATTCCTTATCGTTTCCAATTCTCAAACCAAGTCGCCAAAAACGACAAGTTGTTGCTAGCGTTCGATGCGCTCGTACTCGCTGAAACTCTTGGATGTGCGGTGCGCTTCGGCAATATCGTGCACGGCCCCGGCAGGACAATGCGGAAGGTGAACCTTTCCCCTTTAATCAAAGAGGTGTCAAAGCAGATCGCCAATATCGTCGCTCTCATCACTGAAAATTCGCCACCGGACCTTGTGCTAAACGCACATTGTACGCGTTGCGAGTTCCAAGACCGCTGCTATAACTTGGCGAAACAGAAGGATGACCTCAGCCTCTTATCCGGGATGTCTGAGAAGGACCGCAGGACTCTGCACGGCAAGGGCATCTTTACAGTCACCCAGCTGTCGTACACATTTCGTCCGCGGCGGCGCCGCCGCCAGTCGCGCGGTAAAGGCGAGAGATTTCATCACTCCTTGCGAGCGCTCGCGATCCGCGAGAACAAGATACATGCGGTCGATATCATTGACCCAAAGTTGGATGGCACGCCCGTTTATCTAGATGTCGAAGGCGTACCCGATCGAGATTTTTACTACCTGATTGGCATTCGCGTCGGCAGCGGTCGTCATGCCGTCCGATACAGCTTTTGGGCCGATGACGAGCAAGGTGAAAGATGCATATGGAACAGCCTTCTCGATGCCCTTTCTAATATTCCCGATCCTAGACTCGTCCACTTCGGCAGGTACGAGACGACCTTCCTGAAAAGAATGTGCATACGATATGGTGGGCCGGATCAGGGCTCGGTAGCTGCGATCGCAATCGAACGTGCAGTAAACGTTCTTTCGTTTGTGTACGCACACATCTATTTTCCGACGTTTTCCAACGGACTGAAAGAGATTGCAGGATATCTCGGGTTTCGATGGTCGGGCTCACCAGCCTCGGGACTTGAGGCAATCGTCTCGCGGCATCGTTGGGAGGCTTCAAGGGACCCGAGCTTGAAACAGGCGCTTCTCGACTACAATAGCCAAGACTGCGACGCTCTTGAAGTCGTGGCGAGCAGAATAACTGATCTCCATCGCGCTAAGTCGACCGATTGTGAATCATTTCACAGTGAAGTCATCCACGCATCAGAGATCAAGAGCGAAAGCCCATTTCCATTCCGGTTCGGGCCCAACTCATTTGTACTCCCGGAATTAGAAATCATCAACAGAGCCGCCTACTGGGACTACCAACGCGAGCGGGTCTACATTAAAACAGGCATCAACAGCCCGAGGGGACGCCAGCGAGCTTCTAGGCCACGCCGAACCGCGCCAGCACCGAACACTACAATTGAATGCTCGCGAGTCATATGTTGCCCCACCTGCAAGTCCAATCTGATCTATCGTCATGGGAGGAGAACCAAGATTGAAAGGGACCTCCGTTTCATGCGACACGGTTTGAAGCGGTGGATCACACGTTACGTCATCCAGCGC
>JBEDUS010000149.1:0-4675 GCA_040414975.1 Candidatus Udaeobacter sp. | reverse complement strand
TCTGCAGTTGGGCGTTGCTTGCAACAGCGGACCGGTTTTGCGCGATTTGATACAGATGAAATGGTGAGATCGAAGTTTGGAATGCCGATTTCGGAGATTTTCTCAGCACACGGCGAAGATGAGTTCAGGGCAGCAGAAACCGAGGCACTTCGAAAGCTGTCATTCGATCAGCGTGCAATCATTGTGACCGGCGGTGGAATCATATTACGCGAAGAGAACATTGGTCTCTTGAAACGACTTGGCACGGTGGTATGGCTGCAAGCGGACGGAAAAACGCTTTTCGAACGCGCTTCACGGGGCGGCAATCGACCGTTATTGCAATCCGAACGTCCGAGACGGGCATTTGCCCAAATATTGCAAGCACGCCTGCCACTTTATGCGAAGGCTGCCGATCTTCGCGTCGACACATCGGTGCTTACGGATGATGAAGTAGCGGTAGCAATCTTAAGTAGGTTTGAGAGGTATGTGTAAATCTCCGACGAGATCACCGATACCGGCTGGAGCGCGATGATGGAGATAACTGCGCACACGATTAATTTTCAGATCTCACCGGCGAAACTGAAGAGACAACTAGTCTCGTTCGCGCGTGAGATTGGCTTTGACTCCTGTCGCACTGCAGCCTGCGCTCCTGCGCCGCATATCGACGAATTTCGAGTTTGGCTCGTTAGAGGCGCACATGGCGAAATGAGTTACATGGAGCGCGGGGAGGAAAGACGCTGTGATCCGCAGAAAGTTTTGCCGGGCGCCAAGTCGATCGTGGCTCTGGCGCTGAATTATTTTCAGGGAGGCGCAGCCCCGAGAACGATGACCAAGGCAAAGAGTGGGAGAATCGCGCGATATGCCTGGGGTGATGACTATCACGACTTGATCGCGAAGAAGCTCGATAGGATCGACCAGTTTCTTCGCGGGTTTGGCGGACAACAGAAATGTTATGTCGATACCGGACCTGTTTTGGAACGCGATTACGCCGCGATAGCCGGCATCGGTTGGCATGGCAAAAGCACGATGCTAATCAACCAACGACTTGGGACCTGGTTTTTTCTCGCAGAAGTTTTGACGACCCTCGAGTTGCCGCCGGATGAGTCTGTGCCAGATCGCTGCGGAACATGCGAGCGCTGCATCAAAGCTTGTCCCACGGGTGCAATCACCGCCCCGCATAACCTGCATGCCCGCCGCTGCATCTCCTACCTGACAATCGAACTTAAAGGGTCCATCCCGCTCGAGCTTCGACCACTTGTCGGAGACAGAATTTTTGGTTGCGACGATTGTCTTGATGCATGCCCATGGAATCGTTTCGCAAAAGTGTCGCGCGAAGCCGCATTCTCCGCTCGTCCCTCAAGCGTGGCCAGGCCGCTGCGGGATTACCTCGGCTTGAGCGATGATGAGTTCCGGCTGCTTTTCAGAAATTCGGCGATCAAGCGAATCAAACGCCGCGGCTTTCTGCGTAATGTCTGTGTGGCCTTGGGCAATGTAGGGAATCTGTCGGATCTGCCCGCGCTTCGGCGCGCTGCAGTCGACCCGGAACCGTTAATCGCGGAGCATGCAAAGTGGGCGATTCACCAAATTCGTTCTCGTCAAGCTATCAGTTCGCCTGCGTCGCGGACAGATCCGTCCCATTCAATGAGGTTATGAATCAGTCGAATCCAAAGCCCTTCCTCGGCGCATCTCAGGATTGTTATGAACGGGATTTCGTTTGCAAGGGTCAAACAACCGACTGATTCTGAGCCCTTCAAGCCGAGAACCGCTGCTCCGATGCACCAAACTGTCAGCACACCTGCGCCGGCGCATTTGACAGCGAAGCAGCGTCGCGCCCGGCGCAAAAAACAACTCATTTACGGATCGCTCGGCTTGGTCCTGCTCTCGATCATCGCGTCGATCGTTTGGAGCAAGCGTGAGAAACCGATCCCGGTCACAACGGAGACGGCGATCCGCAAAACAATCGTGCAAACCGTCTCTGCGACGGGAAAAATACAACCTGAGGTTGAAGTGAAGATTTCGCCAGAAGTCGCTGGTGAAATTATTGAATTGCCAGTCGACGACGGGATGCAGGTCAAGAAAGGCGATCTGCTGGTGAAAATTAATCCGGACTCCTACAAGGCCATTCTCGAGCAACAGGAGGCTGCGATCAGCGCAGCGAAAGCGACCAATCTCCAGCAAAAGGCCACCATGATGAAGACCGAGCAGGATCTCAAACGGGCCGAAGGCTTGTTCAACAAAAAGTTGATCTCGGAGCAGGAATACAACGCGGGGCAAGCAGCATATGACGTGGCGAAAAACACTTACGAAAGTTCGCTGCACGATATCGAGCGAGCGGAAGCAAGCTCGAGTCAGGCACGCGATCAACTCGCTAAGACCACAATCTATTCGCCGCTGGACGGAACGATCACCATTTTAAACAGCAAACTCGGGGAACGTTTGGTTGCTACAGGCCAATTTGCCGGCACAGAAGTGATGCGCGTAGCCGACCTCACGCACATGCAGGCTATTGTCGACGTGAACGAGAATGATGTGGTAAACGTGAAATTCGGTGACAAAGCCAGCGTAAAAATCGACGCCTACGGCGATCGCAAGTTCAAAGGCGTGGTGCAGCAAATCGCCAATACGGGAAAGACAACTGGCGCCGGCACACAGGAAGAAGTGACAAACTTCGAGGTGAAAATTCGCATTGACGATCACGATGTCGCGTTGCGGCCTGGCCTGAGCTGCACCGCTGACATCGAAACCAACGTCGTTAAGGATGCAGTCGCCGTGCCCATGCAAAGCGTAACTATTCGTACGGGCGACACCAACTTGAGTCCCGAAGAAATTGAGACGCGCAAACAGAAGGCAACGGCGAACGACAAAGGCGACAACAACGCAGAGTTCGTCAACGAGCGTGCGGAGAAAGCGGCGCGGAAAGAAGAACATGAAAAATTGGCCAAGGTTGTCTTTCTAAAAAAAGGCAACAAGGCGCAAATCGTAAGAGTGACGACCGGCATTTCCGACGACACTTACACGGAAATCAAGAGTGGCATTCAGCCCGGCGACGAAGTGATCTCTGGAAGTTATAGCGCGATCAGCCGGAAGCTGAAAGAGGGCGCAGAGGTAACACTCGACAAAGAAGAAGTGAAATAGTCTCGACGAACGACTGCCTGCGTTGCGATGGAGACTCGAAAATCAATCAGACCGCTCGGGCCGGTCGTGATCGACATCGAAAACATCACCAAAGACTACGTGATGGGCGAGGAAATCGTGCGCGCCTTGCGCGGTGTGACGCTGCAAATTCGCCGGAATGAATACCTCGCCATCATGGGGCCGAGCGGCAGCGGTAAGTCGACGCTTATGAACATGCTCGGTTGTCTCGATACGCCGACTTCCGGTCGTTACGAGTTCAATGGCAAAAACGTAGCCGAAATGGACGATGATGAGCTCGCGGCCGTTCGTAATCGCGAGATTGGTTTCGTGTTCCAAACGTTCAACCTGCTGCCAAGATCGACCTCGCTACGCAACGTCGAACTGCCGCTTATTTATGCCGGGATCGATCCCGAACGGCGCGAAGCACGCGCCACCCAGGTACTGACCGATGTCGGCCTGGGCGATCGCATTCATCACAAACCGAATGAACTTTCCGGCGGTCAACGCCAGCGTGTTGCCATTGCGCGCGCGCTCGTCAACGCGCCGTCAATTATTCTGGCCGATGAGCCGACCGGTAATCTCGATTCCAAAACCGGCGAGGAAATCATGGAGTTGTTCGAGAATTTATATCAACGCGGGAACACGATTATCCTCGTGACGCATGAGCGAGATATCGCGGCCAACGCACGTCGCACGGTGCATTTGCGCGACGGGCTCATCGAGATGGATCACGTGGGATTTATTCCTGAGCTCGATTTGCCTGTCGCGGGAATCAACCCGGCATGAAACGATTTCTCTACGAGCTGAGCGAAAGCTGGAAAATTGCCGCAGCGCAAATGCGCTCGAACCTGACGCGCTCCACGCTTACGGCGCTTGGAGTTATTATCGGCATTATCGCCGTGACGTTGATGGGAACCGCCGTCAACGGGATTTCCATAGGTTTTGATAAAAGCATGGCCGTACTGGGCGATGACGTTCTCTACGTCACAAAGTGGCCGTGGAAGCCCGTAGATGACTGGTGGAACTTCCGCGACCGCAAAAAAATCAAGACTGAATATGCCGAGACTTTGAACCGCATGATCGCAGCGACCCCGAACTCGAACCTGATCGTGGCGGTGCCGACATCAAATCTAATGCGATCCGTTAAGTATGGCGGGAATCAGGTGGACAACGTCTTCGTTCTTGGGACGACCTCGGATTTCATCGTGACATCAACAATTGATTGTACGGCCGGGCGATTCTTTAACGAACTGGAATCGCATGGCGGCGCCAACGTCGTCGTGATCGGCTATGACGTCGCCGACGCGCTTTTCCCTTCCGAAAACCCGATCGACAAATCGGTGCTGATCAATGGTCAACTGTTCAAAGTTATTGGCGTAAACACGCGACAGGGCACGTTTCTGGGCCTCTTCAGTTGGGACTCCATGGTGGCGGTGCCGCTGGCCGCGTTTAATAAATATTTTTCGGCTAAAAGCGATTCGGACGTGCGTGTGAAAGTAAAAGACAAGACGCGACTCGCCGATGCCAAGGACGAGCTCACAGGTTTGATGCGGCGCGTGCG
>JBEDUS010000148.1:0-2875 GCA_040414975.1 Candidatus Udaeobacter sp. | reverse complement strand
GAAGGAAAATCGCTCGAGAGCATCGCCGAGCCACTATCAAGTTAGTGCCGGACCAAAGACGAAAGTTCTGCCAAAACCGTTGGATCGGTGGACGATCGCATTTCGGCTCTATACCGCCCATGACCATTCACCCGGTGACCATACCTTGCCCAGGACGAGTGCGGAGTGTACCGGCACGTCGCTCGCCGTCCCGCCTCCGAAGGCAGACGGCCTTATTGACCCAAGATGGTGCCAAAATTTCACTGTTTAAGGTGCAATGCATTGTGCCGATGGCTTCGGGTATGTGCAAAATCGACGGCCGACACTACGAAATAACAAGTCGCAGGGGGGTGGATGGCGCGAATGTCAATCTTCGCTGCGGTCTCGCCAAACGGCTGGGCTCATGCTCTCGGCGCGCGTAAATGCGCGCATAAAGTGGTTCTTGCTTGTGAAGGCGCAAATCGACGCGATTTCCGCGAGCGAGAGTTTGGTTCGGCGCAACAGATCCTTGGCGCTGTCGATGCGGTGGTAAAGAAGCCACTGGTGCGGTGCCATACCCGCCGATTGATGGAAGGCCCTGGAAAATACCGTAACCGGTAGGCCGCAAAGGCGCGCCAATTGGTAGACTGAAACGTTGCCTTCGAGATTCGCTGCAAGCAGTTCCTTGACGAGACGTTCCTGACGTGGAAGCAACCCCCCGGTAGGATTTAGGGGAGAAATCTCACCGACGCCGTATGTCTGCAGAACATAAGCAGCTAAAGCAATGGTCACATGATCGATAAAAAGTTGACTGGCCTCATTTGGACGGGCGAATGCCGGTAGCAGAGAGTAGCCAAGGCCTCGGATGGTTTGGTCGTTTACTGCGTGCCCTGGATTGTCGTTGAAATCGCCAACGTGCTGTTTGCCTTCCGCATCGGCGAGCAAATTGAGAGCTTGGCGTGGCAGATAGAACTGCAGGGAGTGAAACGGGCTTATGCCATTTGCAATTGGATTGCGCCGAAGATCGTAAAAGCAGGTTACGCCGGCCTCCAACGGCCCGGTTGTCACTGGCTTATCATCCAGCCACAGCTCGTAGCGCGGGCGATCCCGAAGCTGCAACGCAACCAGAAGCGCATCCTCGCATGGAATGGGTTTGGTCAACCCATTATTTTCTGTGTCACACCTAATTTCGGTGACCGCGATCTCGGTCTTCCGCAGAGTTCGCGTTGTAAATGCCGGCACGGTCTTGAGGTTAAAGATATCTCCGAGCCGTTGGCCGTACATACCGTGAGTTACCATTGTTTTACTTTGCCGTTTTCGATCATCGGACGCTTATCGGGTAAGCGCCCTTAGTTGCATGCTACATGCACGCTGCATGACAGAGTTGCAACGGAACCATAACACCTCGGCGCAATGCTGGATTGTTCAAAAATCTTATTCATTGTTGAAAATGGGCGGCATAACCACTCGTTTAAAACAGCAGTGCTTAGAGGTTCATTCGTGATGAATCCGTCGCCAAGCGGCGGGCCCAGCTCCCGAAAGCTTCGTAAACACCCGTGTTAGATGGCTCTGATCGGAAAATCCGCAGGCCAAAGCAACCTCCGGCAGCGAGGATTGACGATCGCGCAGTAGTCGTTTCGCCTTCTCAACGCGCTGATGCAAAAGCCATCGATGTGGCGATGTCCCCGTAGATTGCCGGAAAGCGCGCGAGAAATGACTGCTCGATAAGCCGCACTGCTTTGCGAGCTCAGCCAATGGCACCTCTCCGTCCAGATTGGCGTCGATGATTTCTTTGGCACGATGTTCCTGCCAGGGTGCAAGACCGCCGTGTGCCAGTACTGCCTTGAATCCACCATAGGTCTGCGCCACGTGAAATCCGACCGCTAGCATGACGTGATCAACAAACAAACGGTTGGCCTGCTCGGGTTGATCCAGCGCCGGGTAAAGTGATGACGTTAGTGCCCGCATAATCGAATCTTCGTTTCCCTTGCCCGGCTCGTAGCGAAGATCGCCGATGCGAGGTGTGTTGGCGTCATCGGCGATGGCATTTAGAGCGTTGCGTGAAAAATAGAAATGCACCGAGTGGAAAGGCTTATCCATGAGGAAGGCGGGTGCCCGCTTCAAATCATAGAGCGTGGTGCAGCCAGACTTCAGGGAAAAACCGGGGCTCTGGCGGCCGTCTTCCCAATATCCGTGATTGGGAAAGTCGCGTAGCTGAAGCGCGACGAGGAAAGCGTCCTCGCGCGGGATCGGATCAGACATCGCATGCGTCGGGTTGTCTGAGCGTATTTCCGTGAAGCCGATTACTCCCTTGCGTAAGCTGCGAGACACGAGTGCTCGAGAACTTTCGCTATGTAAAGGGTCAGCAAGTCGCCGCCCATGGGCGCCACTTTCCGACATTAATCCAACCCTATTCTCTCCAAGTTGTGACCGTAGGGCTAGCTGACTAACCCATGCGGATCGTCGTTTTCACGTGCCGTGTCGTATGCGGCACCCCCATCACGAAACGGGCACGAAATTCTCTCTAATCGCCTTTTTCAATGAAGACTAATCGTTGCAATTACTAGGAAACACACTGCGCATCGATATCGAGACAAATAATTGCTTCAAAAGACCGGTATTTTCACCGCGCTACCAGAGTGAGCGTCAGTCTCAAAACACCGTCGCGCCAAGCTGGTTCAAGACGCATTGTCCCAAATTCAGTGGGACGGTCAAACCGGCAAAGTGTCCAAAACGGTCAATTCCTGCGTCGCCTTGCTCAGAATGCGTGGACCTGTTGGTAGCTTCGCATCGCCATAAGAGAATCGAACGAATTCCCGTGCGCATAGTGGCGACGGACGTGTATCTCACGCTCAGTCTTGCTGTTGCTGCGTTGCGATTTACCGCCCAGCGGTTGCGCGCGCAACGTTTGGGGCTG
>JBEDUS010000147.1:0-6433 GCA_040414975.1 Candidatus Udaeobacter sp. | reverse complement strand
ACTGGCGTTGCGCTAGTGGAAGTGTACGATCTGCAATAGCTCGAAATGTCGCTTTGCTTTTCATCCTATCGCAGAGAGATCGCTGCCGTTCTTCTCTAACGCTACAGCCAGCACTTCGTCGACATTTTCGACCGGGACGAATTTGAGTTTTTGTTTGGCTTCGTCGGGAACATCGACGAGATCTTTCTCGTTCAACTTGGGAATGATCACCGTGGATATCCCGGCGCGCATCGCCGCCAGGCTTTTCTCCTTTAGACCTCCAATCGGTAGAACGAGGCCGCGCAAAGTAATTTCGCCGGTCATAGCTACGTCCGAACGAACCGGTCGGTTACTGAAGAGCGAGGCTAGCGCGGTGAACATGGCGATTCCTGCCGATGGTCCATCTTTCGGTACCGCACCAGCCGGCACGTGGACGTGAATATCCATCTTGCGAAAATCTTCTGGATTCACGCCCAGTTGGCCGTCGCGGCTGCGAAGGAGACTCAGCGCAGCCTGGACGGATTCTTTCATCACTTCGCCGATATGACCTGTCAGCGTGACGTTGCCTTTACCCGGGTAACGCGTCGCTTCAATGTGCAACACTTCGCCTCCGGCAGGTGTGTAGGCCAACCCCGTAACAACGCCTGGCTTGCTTGTTTTCAGTTTGGTTTCGCGCACGTATTTCGCCGGGCCCAACATTTCTGCGACCAGTTCCGGCGTAACTGCGGTGCGCTCGGTTTTTCCCCGCGCTACTTGCGATGCAATTCCGCGACAAACAGAGGCGATCTGGCGCTCCAGTTCGCGGACGCCTGCTTCGTGCGTGTAATCGCTGATGATCCCGCGGATTGATTCGTCCTGCCATTCGACCTGCTCGGGCTTGAGTCCGTTTTCCTCCAACTGACGCCTAACAAGATATCGCTTGGCGATCTCGAGTTTTTCGCGCTCCGTGTAACCAGGTAGCGAAATCACTTCAATCCGGTCGCGCAAGGGATCGGGGACGCCGTCGATGTAATTCGCCGTGCCGATGAAAATCACCTGCGACAAGTCGAACGGCACGTCGAGATAGCGATCGACAAACTTGTCGTTTTGCCGCGGGTCAAGCACTTCGAGCAACGCGCTCGCCGGGTCCCCCCGAAAATCCGCGCCGATCTTGTCGAGTTCGTCGAGCATGAAGACAGGATTACGCGTCCCACAACGCCGCAGTTCCTGAATGATCCGGCCCGGCATCGAACCGATGTACGTGCGGCGATGACCACGGATCTCCGCTTCATCACGCATACCACCAAGGCTGATTCGGACAAATTTGCGTCCGAGCGCATCCGCGATCGATTGGCCCAGACTTGTTTTGCCCACCCCAGGCGGACCCAGAAAGCAGAGAATCGCGCCGTGCCCCTGTGGATTGAGTTTACGCACCGCCAGATATTCGATCAGTCGTTTCTTGACCTTTTCCAGATCGTAATGATCGCGATCGAGAATTTTCTGCGCCTGATCGAGATCAATATTGTCCGGACTCAGCTTATTCCAGGGCAAATCGGCGATGATCTCGATGTAACTGACGATGACTGAAAATTCCGGGCTGGCTGGTGGAATGAAATCGAGCCGCTTCAATTCGCGCTCGGCCTGTTTCATCACCTCCTCCGGCGGTTTGGCTTCCTCCAGCCGGGCACGCAACTGCTGAGCTTGTTCCTCGCCGCCGCCTTCGGCTTCGCCCAGCTCGCGTTGGATCGCCTTGAGTTGCGATCGCAGGTAAGCACGGCGTTGCGCATCAGAAAACTGCGAGGCCACATCCTTCTGCAGTTTTTGCTGGATCTCGGCGATCTCAAGCTGCGCCGAGATTTGTTTTTGAATTGCGCGCACCCGCTTTTCGACATCCAGCTCCTCGAGCAGTGCCTGCTTCTGCGGCACATCCACGTTTAAGTTTGGCGCCAGGAAATCAGCAAGCTGCTCGGGGCTTTCGATATTCAAGATCATCAGGCGCGCCTGTTCCGGTGCGTCCGGCGCAAGTTCGAACAATCTCGCAGCCGAATCCCGCAGGTTCCTAAAAGTCGCTTCCCATTCTTTGCTTGCCGGGGGCAAAATCGATTCGGGCAAATCGACTTCGGCGCGCAAAAACGGCGAGGTCGCCACGATCTTGCGAAGTGAGAAACGTCGCAGCCCCTGCACGATGACCAGCACATTGTCCTCCGCCTGGCGCAGAAGTTTGAGCACGAGCGCAGCTGTGCCGACCGTGTAGAGATCCTGGGGGACTGGATCTTCCTTCGCCTCATCGCGTTGCGTCACGAGCCCGATCACTTTTGTTCGCGGCAACGTATCATCGAGCAGTTTTAGCGACGCTGCACGCTGGACGCTAAGCGGAATGATTGTCCCCGGAAAAAGGACAATCCCACGCACGGGCAGAATCGATAACTCCTCCGGGATATGCGGCATCTGGCTTTCGCCCGTCCCGGCGGCGATCGTGCTTTGCGTTCCCGGTTTCGCTGCGACGCCGGCTCGCAACGTGCTGAGTTCTTTTGCGCTCATGACTCTTTCAAGGGCAGCGAGATCCACAGCAACCCATTACGTTGCTCGGCATGCGCCTGTTCGATTTCCACTTCGGCTGGCAACGGCACTTTGCGTATGAACGGGCCGTAATCGATTTCCATGGCAAGCAATTGCAAGGCGCATCCCTCGTCGCCGCTCGGCTCCGGCAGCTCGCGCGTGCCGCGAATCACCAAGCGTCGCGGTTCCACGGTGAGATCAATGAGGGCGCGATCGACTCCGGCCAGATCGACGCAAATGCGAATGGATTTTTCGCACCGATACGCATTAATGGCCGGCTCCCATGCGTCTGGCGCAAACCTTGAAAACCGCAAACGCGATAGTTCGGAGGTCAGGTCCTGCAACGCGCCATGCAGCCAGCGCAGCTTCATGTTTCGGATTGGATCCATTTAGTAGATAGGTGCGACGCTAAAATTTCGTCGCTTTACGCTCGCTTTGCAATGAGAGCGCGATCATTAACGGCAGATTCATTTCCTTTTTCCCGGCCCCCACAAGGCGCGGCCAGGTTTCGCCCCGGTATGCTCGCCATCTTTGAGCACCTGCACGCCATTTGCAAAAACGTGCTTCACGCCTACTGCGTACTGCTGCGGTTTCTCATACGTGGCGCGGTCCGCGATCGTTGCCGGGTCGAACACCACCACATCAGCAAACATCCCTTCCTTGAGAAACCCGCGATGATCCAGCCCCAGATTTGTGGCGGGCAGCCCACTCAGCCGTCGAATAGCTTCCTTCATTGGAATTACTTTTTCGTCGCGCACATATTTGCCCAGCACGCGTGCGAAAATGCCATAAGCTCGCGGATGCGGATTGGATTTCAAGAAAACGCCCTCAGGCGCCTGCGACGCTTCATCGGAGCCGAATGAAATCCACGGCTTCGCGAGCTCCTTCTTCACGTTGTCTTCGGACATGATGAAATAGAGTGCGCCGATTCGCGATTCGTCTTCGGCGATCAAATCCATCGCCGTGTCGATGGGATCTTTTCCGCGCATCTTCGCCACCTCAGCTAGTGTCTTTCCGGTAAGTGGCTTCAGTTTCTCCGATTTGAACTCTGCCAGCAGAATGTGCTCCGGGCCTCCCGCATCGAGATACAAATTTTCCCATGTGTTCGTGGGCTTTTCGACTTCTGCCTTAATTTTCTCACGCGTCGCCGGATCGCGCAGCCGCTTGAACAACGCAGGGTAACCGCCGTCTTCAGTCCACGGCGGCAGCGATGCGTCCAGACCGGTTCCTCCTGCAGTGTAAGTGTACATATCGGCGGTGATTTTCAGTCCTTCCTTCTGCGCTGCCTCGATTCGCGAAAGCAGATCGTCGATCTTTCGCCAGTTTTTCTGGCCCGAGGCTTTGATGTGATAGACTTCAGCCGGAATATTCGCCTCACGGCTGATGCGAAGTAATTCGTCAAGGGCCTCAAGCAGCCGGCTACCCTCGCTGCGCATATGCGAGATGTATTTGCCCTGGTATTTCGCGGCCACCTTACACAGCTCGATTAGCTCCTCAGTCTTTGCGTAGAACGCGGGCGGATAGATTAGAGAAGTACCAATGCCCAGCGCGCCTGCCTCCATTTCCTTACGCACCAGCTCGCGCATCTGGTCGAGTTGTGCGGGCGTCGGCTGTTTATCCTCGAAGCCGATCACGTATTCGCGAATCGTCGTCGCGCCGATGAACGAGGCTACATTGCACGAGACGCCACGCCTTTCGAGATACTGCAAGTACTCCGCCAGCGTGTTCCATTTGATGTCGTATTTGATGTCAGTTTGCTGACGAATCATCTCCTCGCGCACGCGATCGTTCACCGGACCCATCGATTCACCTTCGCCCATGATCTCAGTCGTCACGCCTTGCCGAATTTCACTCTGGGAACGGCCATCCTGGATCAGCGACACCGTGGACCAGGAAAGCATATTGATAAACCCGGGCGCCACCGCGAATCCCTTCGCATCGATAATCGTCTTTGCCTTCGCTGTTTTGAAATCGCCGATTCCGGCAATCCGGTCGCCACGAATCGCGACGTCTGCTTGTTTCGGCTCTTCGCCGGTGCCGTCGTAAACCGTGCCGCCTTCAATGATGACGTCAAAATCCGGCGATCCTGGTGATGGGGAAGAGTCTTGAGCGAACATCGTGAACACAAATGTAACGAACACACCAAGCCAAAAGAATCTTCGCTTCATTACGTGGCTGGAAGTTATCGAGCGCCGATTTGGGCGCAAAGAAACCTTTGAGCGCAATCTTATACGCGCCGACTGAGTTTGTTCGCTTTCAGCGGGGTGTTGGTCGTCGCACCCGTACTATCACGCACGGCCAATCGAACTCGGTGATGCGAACGGTACACAAAGGCCTGATGCAGGACACCCGTGGTATACCGGTGCAGCAGGCCATAGAGAGCTGACGCGAAGTCACCACGTGGAAGTTCGTTGAAAGGGTGACGAGTTTGAGGGGCACCAAGGCGCCCCGCTTACGGCATCACCAACTCCCACGCGGAAAATGGAACGTGGCTCTGAGATGAAAGGGAAAATCTGATGAATACGATAACAAAATCTAAATCTATGCGCCGTAGTCGAGGATTCTTGCTGTCAGTGCTTGGCGCAGACGCCATCGCAACTTTCATGGGCGGATGTGCGGAGGGCCCTTACGTGACAGCGTATGATAGCGGTTATTATTACCCGACCGCGTATTACGCGCCCGATTATGGCTACTACGGCTATCCGTATTCCTATTATGGTGGTTATGGATACGGGCCGACATACTCCAATTATTATGGATACGAGCCGACATACGGTGGCACTGTCGTGCGGCGGTCAGGCGTCCGTTCGACATACAATCGCACTGTCGTGCGGGGGTCACGTGTCCGTTACCACAGGACAAGGACAAGGACTCACCAGTATTAATTAAGCCTTTGAGCCGGATCTTATAAACACCGACTGAGTTTGTTGGCTTTCAGCGAGATGTTAGCCGTACGCACACGTACCTTATCACGCACGGCCAATCGAACTGCGTGATGCGAATTGTACACAGAAAGGCCTGATGCAGGAACCCGTCGTATACCGGGTCCAGCAGGCCAGACAGAGCTGACGCGAACTCACCACGTGGAAGTTCGTTGAAAGGGTGACGAGTTTGTGGGGCACGAAGGCGCGCCCCGCTTACGGAAATCTCTCATCACGAACTCCCACGCGGAGAATGGAACGTGGCTTTTCAGATGAAAGGGAAATCAGAATTCAACGAAAGGGAACATCTGATGAATACGATAACAAAATCCAAATCCATGCGTCGCAGTCGAGCATTCTTGCTATCACTTCTCTGCGCGGGTGCCATGGCAACTTTCATGACCGGATGCGCGGAGGGTCCCTATGTAGCGTATGACGGCGGTTATTATTATCCGACCGCATATTACACGCCATACACCTACGAATACGGTTATCCGTCTTCGTACTATTACGGCCCGGTCTACGACGGGACTATAGTACGCAGCGGCGTCCGCTATAATGATGCTTACGGTGCGCGCTACTACGGCAGCACAGTTTACGGTGATTGGTACTAATGCGCGCTTGGATGACGGTATCGGCGCGTTCCGGTACTAGCGGACGCGCCGATACATTCAAAGAATTGTGGCACAGGGGCTCAAAATATCAGAGCGTGATAGCCACAGGCACGCCGCAAGCAGCCGAGGGAACCGACACTCCACGCAGAGACAGGCCAAAAATTTATTTTAATTTGGCTTTATTTGTTCGCGCCGCCGACATTAAATGAGCGAATGAAGACGTCGGCGACAGCAATTACGAACGGATTTCGGGGGGCAGTAACAACTACTATGCTCTCGCTCTTATGGGGAGGACTCTTCGCGCTTTTGCTCGGCGGATGCGCTGATACGTACTCCTATTCCGCACCCGAGGCCCGGTACAATACTTACTACGCGCCGTAC
>JBEDUS010000146.1:0-2368 GCA_040414975.1 Candidatus Udaeobacter sp. | reverse complement strand
CGGCTGGACAGAGTAATGGAGGCCTACGATGGAGACCGTGCTTTTTACGGACCACAGTTTGGTGGTGTTTACCGTAATCACCGGCGCGCTCGCGCTGATCTTTTCGGTCCTCGGACTTGCAACAACGAGCCAGACACGTTCTGACATCCAGCGCCAATTAAAAGGACTACGGTGAGAGCGACAGTGGCGGCGAGAGCGCTAAGCGTATGTCTAGTAATCCTGTGGATGAATGGAGCTTGGTTAGAGAGCAATTCGAAGCGCTCGTGCGCGAGCGTTCCGACAATATAGAAGATCTTCTCGATGCTGAGTTTCGACATCGGTTCGGTAAATTACTAACCCGAGTGGCTGAACGCGAGCCGTATAGCGCGAAACAGACGACGATAAGATAAAGCTGACAAGTTTCGAATTGTTCATTGATCTCCATTTTTGATTAGGCCGCCTCAATAAAATATGCGCGCGGTAAACAACATTCGTCGCATTCAAAAACGTGTCGCTCTTTAGAAGGCTCTTTCAGGTCGGGTTCAACGAGTTTGATCCTCGTGACCGCGCCGCATTGCGGGCAGCGCGAGAATATTGCCGTCGGAGAAGGCGAAGTGAACACTCGCATGTCAGTCTCCTTTCGTACCAGATCGATGCGCGGAAGATTTTGGCTCATGAAATATGCTGCAAGATGGAAATTGAGCGACGAAAATGTGACTCACACTCTTTGTAAGGTTTTGTGATCACACCGAAATGCTCGGCCCTTTGGTGGGGTCTGCGATTTGGTGCGATTGCGCCTCATGAGGGCCGTGGCCTTGCCTCAGGTGTCGGGCGGACCCTGGATTACTTCAAGGTTCCGCAGCGCGAGAAGGCCAAAGTGCTCGCAGCCTTCGCCAAGGTCACTGTTGCGAGCACCAGGGCCCGCTGAGCGTACTTTCGACGCTTAGCGGGACTTGTTGGTTGATCTCGCTCGCGGCCGACAGATTTTTATCGATATGAATCGTAGGCATGCCCCCGCGCAGATCGATCTGCGCGACCCCTGCTTTGCTTAAAACGCAGCCGTCCCACCCACGGAACGGCGGTATGCAGACGTCCCTTGCGTCCGATATCATGGGAAGACAGCTGAGTACGGAGGAAGGCCCGATGGCAAAATTTGCCAACATTCTTGAAACGGTCGGCCATACACCGGTAATCCGCATCAATAAACTGGCACCGAAAGGCATCAATCTCTTCGTAAAGAATGAAGGCGTTCAATCCTCTTGGTTCGGTCAAGGATCGCCTCGCGCTCGGCGTCATCGAAGCGGCGGAGAAATCGGGAGAGCTCAAACCCGGACAGACCGTGATCGAAGCGACGTCAGGCAATACCGGGATCGGTCTTGCGATGGTCTGCGCAGCGAAAGGCTATCCGCTGGTTGTCACGATGGCAGAGACCTTCAGTGTCGAGCGCCGCAAACTCATGCGGTTCCTCGGCGCCAAGGTGGTGCTTACGCCGGCGGCCGATCGTGCAGTCGGAATGGTCGACAAGGCGGTCGAACTTGCGAAAGCGCGTGGTTGGTTCCTGACGCGCCAATTCGAGAACGCAGCCAATCCCGACATGCATTCGCGCACGACGGCTCGGGAAATCACCGATGACTTCAAGGGCGAGCGGCTCGACTAGTGGGTGACCGGATTTGGAACCGGCGGCACGCTCAAGGGCGTTGCCCGAGTGCTCGCCAAGGAGCGGCCGGATACGAAAATCGTCGTCTGCGAGCCTGCCGATGCACCGATGCTTTCCAGTGGTGCGAAACAGGAACGCAATCCGGACGGTTCACCGGCCAAGCCCAACCCGGCATTCAAGCCACACCCGATGCAGGGCTGGAGCCCTGATTTCATTCCGAAGATTACGGGTGACGCCGTCGACATGGGCGTGATCAGCCGAATTCTTACCATAGCCGGGCCGGATGCCATGAAATGGAGCCGCGAGCTCGCGCAAAAGGAAGGGATCTTCGTCGGCATCACGGCCGGCGCAACGTTCGCGGGTGCGCTTGAGGTATGCAAGCACGCAAAGACCGGTGACACCGTGCTGTGCATGTTGCCGGACACCGGCGAACGTTACTTGTCGACACCACTATTCAATGACATCGGCGTGGACATGAGCGAGAATGAATTGAACATCTCGAATTCGACGCCGAATTACCGATTGCCGTCAAAGGCCGCCTGATCTTGCAAATTAGACACTAAGTTTCAGTAGCGGAATTTCTCAGTCTTTGTAATTCTTGAGTTTGCCGTCGTTCCATTCCGTGCTGGGGGCTTGCAATGACCAAGATACACCGCCCGTGGTACTCGGTCCTGTACATCCAGGTTCTGATTGCCATTGCTGTTGGAATTTTTATCGGTCATTTCTGGCCCG
>JBEDUS010000145.1:0-2650 GCA_040414975.1 Candidatus Udaeobacter sp. | reverse complement strand
GATGTTGTTGTTTGGTGCAGCAACCTTGTTATTGATCCTGGGCTTGCTCGGCCTCGCAGAGGATGGCTCAGTGCCCAGGTGCGATTTCGGCAACATTGATTGTCTGATTGCCAGTCATGAAACGTTGGTCGCGGGGTTACTTGGCGCCGCAGGAACCGTGTTTGCGATTAAAGCTCGCTCGGAGCTATTTGGAAGCGTTCGCGGCAAACTTCCCGCCAACACATTCTGGTGCTTCTCACGCTGGCTTTGTTGCCGGTCTGCGGCAGTGTCACGTCCAAGCCTTAGACTTTCTTAGTTCGTCAGCCGTTCGTTCGCCCTTTGGTTATGGCGCTCAGATCACAACCGTGATGACGCGCATAGAGAAGCTTGGAGAGCGGGTCGAAGAAACGCTTGCTCGGCAGCCGGTGATTAATATGGATGTGGCCTGGGGTAACGTGGTTTTTTGAAGCAATAGCTGGCATACGCGCGCTCGCTGAACAAATCGCCGCTGACACTCCGGTACACGAGAGGCACTTACTGCGCCTGTTAAATGAGCGTGACCAGCTCGATGAGGGGTTCGTTCTTTAGGTGAGAGTTAGGGAGAAGACATTGGCCACAAATCAAACACTGAGCGCACTTCGAAGCAAGTCTCACTGGCGAAATCGAAGACAACGCGTCGAACGCGATATTGAGGATGCAACGCGCCTCCACGATCAACTTTCCATCCCGGCCCGAAAGGATATTAAAAAAATACATCACCATCCTAACTGAAGAGCTCGCGTGGTGGAAAAAATGGAAGAGTCAGCGCCAACGTGAGGCTGAGGAAGAGGGCAGCTGAGATTTTATGACGCAATTATCGAGAGATTACCTTTTCCACAACACGAACTTAGACGACCGCCTACGCCTCGGGCATCAAGGTGCCGCCGATGCCGTTCAGGCGATTCCCGAGGCGCAGCTTTTAGCATCCTCGGATGATGAGATTGTCGCACACATTGAGTCGCAGTGGATGGTGCAAGCACTCATTCTCCACGAGGAAGCCGCGACGATGAATAAGCGCGAAACAAACGTTAATGTCTCGGGCGATTTTAGTCGTGGATATTCCGGCAAGCGCGGTCCCGTTTACGTTCCCGGTACAGAGGTAACTATCCGGCTGCCATATACGGGCACACGTGGCTGTGGCAGGCGACTACGAACCCTTTTGTGCACACCCTTCCCGTAGGAACCGTACACGGCGCGGGCGACGGCGGGGGTACGGTCGAGTTGAATTTTACGCTGCCACACGACGCACCACCACAGCTTTTCAAAAAGTTTTACGACGACACCTTGCAAGTGATCCGTCAATTCATCGAATGGGGAACAGTACAGGTCAATTCCACAATCGGCGGCTCAACCAAGTGATTCGAGATGCTACTATTCAACGGCGGCAACGACTTAAACAACACGGCGACATTTCCGCGTTGCTAAATATACCGCTGCAGGAAAAGGCAGGCGCACCACCGCTCAAGCGCATTCCTATTGAAACTCGCCGACCGCCACCTCTTCCGGTTCCGCCAAAGGGCGGCATGAAACCGGAACCGGGAATAGACGTCGCAATCTACGAAAAAATTCTCACAGTAATCCGGCACGAGGGCCGCACATTCGAAACAACTCCGGCGACGCTCGCGAAGTTGGACGAGGAGGAGCTGCGCGACATCTTGCTCGCCCATCTAAATGGACATTTCGAGGGCGGGGCGACCGGCGAAACGTTCCGCCGAAAAGGCAAGACAGACATTCGCATCGAGGACAAAGACCGGTCTGCGTTTGTCGCCGAATGCAAGATATGGGGCGGTGCCGGTGAGATCATTAAAGCAGTCGGACAACTGCTTAGCTACCTAACATGGCGTGATAGCAAGGCCGCGCTGATCGTATTCAACAAGAATGTGGCGGGGTTCTCAGAGCTTCCGGACAAGATGCGCCAAACGATTCTGAATCATCAATTTTTTCTGAAAGAGATTCCAACCAACAATGCCGGAGAATACCGTTTTTTGATGCGCAGCGAGGAGGACCCTGGCCGTCGTGTGACCGTACACGCCTATCTGTTTAATCTATACTGTCCCTGATGGCAGTGCCCCGCGGCAGCGCGGCCCCGGCCGTAAGCGCGGCGACGTAAATTGGTAGAAGAGGATGAAATGGTCGCCCGCCCCGCGGTGCTCTAGTATTGGGCGAGCACTACCTTTCGGTTAGATGTGCTCACTGTGCCGCGATTGTTCCGATAGCTCCAAATCCAGAGCGCGCAAAAGCGTTTCGCGATCGCGGCAAACTACACATCGGATGTCCGTTTGGTCATGCGGCGGACTATCCTGCCAGCGAAATAAAGACGCGGGTCCTAAAAGTTCTACCCCCGGAAGCGCATTGAGATCGATAATTACACCGGCCGGAACCCAAATCTCTAGCGATTTGGTTGGCGTTGACATGACTTGGGTTCCTCTCTCGCGTAACGGGCCATCACTAACGCAGCTCGCTGACGACCCCTAAAAAACTGAAATGCGCAATCGCGCTATACCTCGACCTGAGTCCCTACCTCTACCACGCGGCCGGTCGGAATCTGAAAGAAATCTCCGCCCGTCACAGCAAGAAACACAAGACCTAAAGTAATGAGTCCGACCTGCCTGTGCTCCAACATGAAGTTAAT